>DATBED010000043.1:0-1517 GCA_036276195.1 Saccharimonadales bacterium (SeqCode)
AACCAGGTGTATTTAAAGCCCGGCAACTCGATAAAGCCTTATTGGAAAGATACATGCGCCATCGCATTTTATTAATGCCGTTATTTGATGAATTGGGTATATTACCGTCGGCTCTATCGCTAAGATTGCGTAGATAGCTACAAAATGGATAATATAAGGTATGAACGAAAAGCAAACAGCCGAAACCGTGCGGCCAACCAAAAAGCAAAAAGAACTGCTAACCTTTATCGAGGCCTTTATTAACGAGCACGGTTATAGCCCCAGCTACCGCGAGATCATGAATGGTCTTAATTACACTTCGGTGGCTACGGTGGCGCTTCACGTCAACAACCTGATCAAGCGCGGCCATTTGCGCAAACGTGATCACTCGGCTAGGTCGCTCGAAGTAGTCACTGCCGGCGACAAAACTAAAGTAACCTCCAACCAGATAGCGCCCAGTGAAGAGAAGTGGCTGGTCGAGAAGGTCGAGCACGCTTTCACCCAAGCCGAAAACTTGGGCAACGAGCTAGCCGAAACCAGCCTCGATCACCTATATGTTCTGATTGGCGCCCTGAAAGTGCTCGGCCTGGAAGGCGCCGCCCAGAGCTTTATGCCGCGCCTGAACGCCCTCAAAAGCCGTTCCACCCCTGAAGCTTCGCAGTAATTAATACTATATCTAGCGCCAGCGCCGCCTGCTACACTACTAAATGTATTAACAATTGAGCTGGAATCCCGTGCAAATCGGGAACTGTGCCGCAACGGTTTACCCTTTATGGGGAGAGTCCGATACAGCTTCTTAAGCCTCTCGAGCAAGAGCACCTAGACACCTAGTCTTCGGAGCCCTCGCCCGCCAGGCCGAGGGTATTTAATGGAAAACCTGGCCGTAGCAGCCGCACCAAACAAACATCTTACGCTAGTCGAAGATATCGAAACCGGGCCATCCGTATTGCCTTTGGTTTTTGAATCGACCCGCTTAAACGTGGAGGAGTTTGTACTGCGTCAAGCTAACCGTTTTATCGGCAAGGTACTTGTTGGTCATGAGGTAGTAGTATCCTCCGAGCTGAAGGACGAAGAGCGAAATGACTCTTTAAGGGACGCGATTCCCCGTGGTGCCGAAGGCGACCCTGCGGCTGATGCCTTAGTCGAAGCTAACATAATTGCCGACGCTGGCGAAAGAACCATAAAAGTAGGAGATGTCACCGAGATTGAAGAAGAGGTTTCTGACTCTAATGATACTCATCAGCATGGCCAAACCGGCCGGCAAAGGCAGGCTAACTCTTTACTCTCTGCGGAAAGCCTACAAATGCTTGAGCGAGTTGAAGCCGAGGCGCGCAATAACTTTCGCATTAATGCCTACAGAAGAATGGGGCTGCTCGATAACTATTGGGCGATTGTTACTTCACTCACTCCCCGTGACGTCATGACTACAAAAGAACTAGAAAAAAACCATTTCTTTACCAAAACAATGAGCATCTCCGTACAGGGCACGACAGTTATGGACGGAAAATCGAGAACAGAAACAGCACTTGTGGCAGGGG
>DATBED010000044.1:0-12652 GCA_036276195.1 Saccharimonadales bacterium (SeqCode)
GGCCCACGTTGATCTGACGCGGCCGGATGAGCAGTTTGGCGACTATGCCACTAACGTGGCGCTGCAGCTGGCTGGCAAAGTTGGCAAAAATCCGCGTGAAGTGGCCGAGGTGCTGGCCGATAAGCTGCGCGAGAATCTGGCGGCCCAGGTAGGGAAGGTCGATGTGGCCGGCCCGGGCTTTATTAACTTGACCCTAAGCGATGAAGCGCTGCTCGGTTTACTCGGCGAAAGGCCAGCCGAATCGTTGAATGGGCAGGTGATTGTGGCCGAATACTCCGATCCTAACCCCTTCAAGGTGCTGCACGCCGGCCACTTGTATACCAGCGTGGTCGGCGACGCTATTGCCAATCTGTTAGAGCAGGCTAGTGGGGAAGTGCACCGTGTCAACTTCGGTGGCGACGTGGGATTACACGTGGCCAAGAACATGTGGGCGATCTTACGATATTTAGGTGGTGAGCATCCCGAAAAGATGAGTGAAGTGCCGGAAGATCAGCGGCCCGATTGGCTAAGCCAGCGCTACGTCGAAGGTAACGAGGCCTACGAGACCAACGAGGCGGCCAAGCCAGAAATCACTGAGATTAACAAGCGGATCTACGGCCTGCACAACGACGATGATCACGACTCGCCCTTCGCCCAAATTTATTGGACTGCCCGGCAGTGGAGTTACGATTACTTCGACAAATTTTACGCTCGGATTGGCAGCCACTTCGAAAAGTATTACCCCGAGAGTGAAACGGCTCCGATTGGATTAAAGACCGTGCGTGAGCATATCGGCGACGTTTATAAAGAGAGCGACGGTGCAGTCGTGTTCGATGGCGAAAAGTATGGCCTGCACACCCGCGTCTTCATCAACTCCGCCGGTCTACCGACATACGAGGCCAAAGACGTTGGCCTGATCATGAAAAAGTGGCAGGATTACCACTTTGACCGTTCAATCGTGATCACCGGCAACGATATCGAGCAGTACATGCAGGTTGTATTAAAGAGTGTAGAGCAATTCCAACCGGAGTTAGCTAAGGCTACGACGCACTTGACGCATGGCATGGTCAAATTGGCCGGCGGTATGAAAATGAGCAGCCGCACAGGCAACGTGCTGCGGGCGGTAGACGTAATAGATGCCGCGGTGGAAGCCTACAAAACGCTGGTTGGCACGGTTAACTACAACGAACAGGCCGTGCTGGGCGCCGTTAAATATGCTTTCTTAAAAAACCGCCTGGGGGGCGATATAATTTATGACCCGCAGGAATCGGTCAGTCTGGAAGGCAACAGTGGCCCGTACTTGCAGTATGCTCATGCCCGAGCCAGATCAATTCTAGCCAAAGCCGGTGCCGACGGTTCCTTGCAGATGACCGAATTCGAGCCGGGCGAGCGCTCGCTGGTGCGCAAAGTTGGCGAATATGCAGAGGTGGTTAACAAGGCCGTTAATGAGCTGATGCCGCACCATATTGCCACCTATTTATATGAACTGGCCCAGACCTTTAACCGCTTTTATGAGCACAACCGGGTGATCGGTGATAAGAGACAGGCGCTACGATTAGCACTGGTCGGCCGTTACGCTGACACCCTAAAAAACGGCTTGGAGCTGCTCGGCATCGCCGCACCTGATAAAATGTAGTTATGGCAGAAGACGAGGAGCATCCAAATCACGTGCGGGCTACCACCAGCGGCAGCACCATCCGTTTAGAGGTGCCGGTCAGCCAACGCGGTAAACCGCGCCACCACACTATTGAAGTCCGCGAAATCATTCCGGTAGAAGGTTTCCTCGACTTCTTGCGCGAGCACGCGGTAGTCGGCCTGGCTATTGGTTTCGCCATTGGTTCGCAGGCTCAAAACGTAGTCACTAATTTAGTCAACAGCTTCATTAAACCGATTTTCGAACTGTTTTTCGGCCAAAGTCTGGCCACGCAATCCATCACATTGCACTTCCACACGCACTCCGCCAACTTCGTGTGGGGCGCCTTCGTCTATGCTTTACTGAACTTTTTGTTCATTCTGGGCACCATCTTCTTCTTGGTGAAGTGGTTAAAGCTGGATAAACTAAACAAGCCCTTGATAGAGGAGAAAAAATGACTGACGACGACTTCAAGCAGAAGCTAACGCCTGAGCAGTACCACGTGCTGCGCCAAAAGGGCACCGAGGCGCCCGGCACGGGCGCTCTGCTTCATAACGACAAAACCGGTGACTACATGTGCGCCGCTTGCGGTCAGGTGGTTTTCAAAAGTGACACTAAGTTTGAGTCGGATATGCCGGGGCTAGTCGGTTGGCCGGCCTTTTCAAAAGCTGCTAGCGAAGGCGCCGTCAAACTGCAAGACGACAATAGTATGGGCATGCGCCGGATCGAGATCATCTGCTCCAACTGCGGTAGCCACTTGGGCCATCTGTTTGAAGGCGATCCGTCTTCACCGACCGGCCAGCACTTCTGCATCAACTCCACCGCCCTCGACTTTGAAGAGGAAAGCTAAATTAGCTTGGTAACCCGGGCGTGCCGTTCGAATCATTTTCAAGTAAAAAGGGTGTATTCAATTTGAACCCCCCTATCCACAGACTGACTAAATTCGGCGGGTGCGGGTTTGAAGCCAGGCGGCGACTTCTGTCAGGTCTGGGTTAGTAGTGGCAGTGTGGAGGGTGAAGCGTTCTTTTTCTTTAGCAGAAGCGACAAGAACCAGGTTGTTTAAGTGCAAAAAATATTCCAGCGTGGCGATGGCGGTGCGCTTGTTTCCGTCGACAAATGCATGGTAATTGACTAGGGCCTCAAACAAGGCGGCGGCTTTGTCGTAAATAGTGGGGTAGAGGTCTTTGCCGCCAAAGCTGGCGGCTGGTTTTTCGGCAATGGCTGCTAGTAGGCCCGGTTCACGAATACCAAGGCTGCCGCCAATGTCTTTGATGATTCGATCGTGGATAGCCACAATCTGGATTAAACTGACCAACCGCATTTATTTGTCTTTCAGGGCTTCGAGCAGGTCGCGGTTTTTGTCGATATAATCGTCGAGCCACTCCTTTAGTTCGGTGTTACCAGATTGAGTGGGAACAATGTCAAAAAAAGGTTTTGATTGCTTAACTACCGTGAAGCGTTCGCCCTTTTGGACACGTTCGCCGATTTGGGTAGCGTTTTGACGCAGCTCTTTGAGGCCAATTATAGTCATAAAGGATTCCTTTAAGTTATACCTTAAAGTATACCTTTAGGTATACTTACTGTCAATGACTTAACAACTTTGGTCGTAGTACTTGGTGCCCCAAGCGGCCATTTTTTGTAATACGGGTAGTAGATCCGCGCCTTTGGAGGTGAGAGAATACTCGGTGCGCGGTGGTACTTCGGCGAAACTCTGGCGGGTGATGATGCCGTGAGCTTCTAGGTCGTCTAGGCGCTGGCTTAGGGTGCGCGGGTTGATGCCGCCAACCAACTTTTCCAGTTCGCAGAACCTTTTCGAACCGCTGAACAGGTCGCGTAAAATCAGGGCCGTCCATTTATTACCAACGATTTGCATGGCGCTGGCAATGCAGCCGACTTTGGGTTCAATTGGTTTCGTAACAGAGGTAGAATTCATTACTTTACACAGTATAGTATTGGGTCTATACTTGAGTTAGTTAATAACTATATAAAGTATAGCACAGGAGATGCACTTATGAAAGTAGCTGTAATTATCGGATCTGTTCGCGAAGGCCGCAAAACGCCGGCTCAAGCCAAGTGGGTTATGAAAACACTAGAGACTATGAAGGCTGTAGAGGCCGAGCTAATTGACCTTCAAGACTACCCGATGCCGATATTTAACGAGCCGACGTCGCCACGATATAATCCGGAACGCAAGCTTGATCCTATGACTCAAAAGTGGCTCGGTAAACTAGCTGAATTCGATGCTTATGTCTTTGTGACACCGGAATATAACCACTCCGTGCCTGGTGTGTTAAAAAATGCCCTCGATTATGTGGACTGGCAGCTGAACCGTAAGCCGGCCGCTGTAGTGTCGCATGGCTCGGCCGGCGGCGCGCGGGCCGAAGTGGCTTTGAAAGAGATCTTGTCGGAAAGCCGTATGGTGCCTATGCCGACCGTGCCGGGAGTGGCCATGACCCATATGAGTGAGAAGATAGACGAAGATGGCAATCTGGCCGAAGCAGAAAAAGCTAGTCCTTACGGCCCCCAAGCGGCTCTAGAGATGTTGCTCAAAGAGCTACAATGGTACAGCGACGCCTTAACTCCTGCCCGCGCCCAACCTGAATAGATTTTGGTGTTTTCTACAACAGCAACTTTTGCTTCAGGGTTTTGTTAGGCTTCAGTTTTTCACGAAATTTTGTTAATCCAGAATTCTCTAAGGAGTTAAAATAAACGGTTTCACAAAAAACGGTTAAAAATCTCAAAAGACAAAATAAGGTTGAAGATCGGCTTACGTTATAATTGGCTGCAATGATTGATAAAAAGGCGGTGCCGACCAAGTTACTGTGGGTGGATCTGGAAATGACCGGGCTGGATCCGCTCGAGGATGTGATCCTGGAGGTGGCGGCCGAAGTGACCGATTTTGATTTTAAAACGTTGGCCAGTTACGAAGCTTGCGTCAAACAGCCGCGCGAGCTAATGGTGGAACGCATGCAAAAAAACATCTGGTGGAAGGATTACCCAGAAAATCGCGACGAGTTTCTACGCAAATGTGCCGAAGGTAAGTCACTCGAGCAAGTCGAGCAGGAACTGATCGACCTAGTTGAGCAAAACTTCGTTAACGAGCCGGCTGTGCTGGCCGGCAACAGCATTCATAACGACCGCGGTTTTATACGGCAGTGGTGGCCACGGCTCGACCTAAAATTGCACTACCGTATGCTCGATGTCAGTGCCTGGAAGGTGTTCATGCAAGGCAAGTACGGCGTGAACTTTGAGAAAAAGGAGGTTCACCGCGCCTTTGACGACATTCAGGCCTCGATCGCTGAGCTGCAATATTATTTGGAATGGTTCAAGAATGGATCACAAAACAGTTGAAGACTACATCTTAAGCATGCCAAACAGCTGGCTAGATTATCCGTTTGGCGAGGAAGTGGCTGTTTATAAAGTCGGGCCCAAAGATAAGAGCAAGATGTTTGCGCTAATCAACGAGGGCAAGGCGCCCGTGCGGCTCAGCCTAAAGAGCGATCCGCAATTGGCGCAAATCCTGCGCGACAAGTACGACGAGGTCATGCCGGGCTACCACCTGAATAAAAAACATTGGAACACCCTGGTGCTAACGGGACAGCTCGGCTGGGAAGAGGTGCAAGGACTAATCCGCCACAGTTACAACCTAGTAGCCGGCAATTAAGAGCCAGCGGTGGGACCGTTCAGCTCGTTTTGCAGCAACTGGGCTTGATGGTAATCGCTTTTCAAGAGGGCGCGACCTTTCGAGCCGGTTATGTGGTTATAGGCTTGTTGCAAGTTGCCAAGGTAGCTATTGAGCTGCGATTTCATTACGTCTTGTAGTGTTTGGTCGTAAGTGCCAGCGGTAGCAGCGTTCGTTAATTGTTGGTCGATACTGCCTTTAACACCGAGGTTCAAAGTCTTGGCGGTAACCTTGAAATTGTTAGAGCTAAAGTAGGTCATAATTTGCGACTGGGCAGAATTGACACTTAACTGGACGGTGGCCATCAGGTTTTGGTCGGCGCCAGCCAGGTTTTGCTGTTGGTTGGCATTGGTCGCAATATGGATCAGCTCTTGCTGGTCTTGGGCTACTGTGACCATGGAATCCAGCTTTGGATGGCCAGCCAGCAGGTTTTTAAAAACAGCGACAATTATGATTAATACCAGCAAACCGATAACGAAGATTCCAGCCCGTTTAATAGTGGAGGTGGATCCGGATAACAGGGGCGCGAGCGGCTTTTTGGGCGCCGCCGGCGGATTAACGATGAAGTCGTAGTTCGGATGCGGCGGTTGCTCGGCACCGGGCTGATTCGGCAGAGGCGGCGGGTAACTTTGGCCCGGCTGTTGAACCGGTGGCTGCACTGGCGGATAAGACGACTGATCTTGCGGAGGCATGGCCATATTATAAACCATAAGCAGGAAGCTTGACGCCGTCTGGTATGCTTTAATTATGACCAAGCAGCAGCGGCTGGTGCTTACGGTGGCAATCCTGGGCTCATTTGTGGCCTTCTTAGATAGCGCAATTGTTAATGTGGCTCTGCCGGCGATCCAGCGCGACTTGGGCGGCGGCCTGGCCGCCCAGCAGTGGATTGTCGACGCTTACCTCTTAACTTTGGGCTCCTTGATTTTAATTGCCGGCTCGTTGAGCGACCTGTTAGGCCGTAAACGAATCTTGACTCTGGGGCTTTTAGGTTTTGGTGTGGCCTCGCTACTGTGCGCCGTGGCGCCAAATAGCACCTCATTAATTATTTTTCGGGCACTGCAAGGAATTGCCGGCGCCCTCTTGGTGCCGAGCTCGCTAGCCATGATCATTTCAGCCTTTTCGGGGCCTGCGCAGGGCAAGGCCATTGGCAGCTGGACGGCCTGGACCGGTATTTCGTTCATTCTGGGCCCCTTGGTCGGCGGTATTTTAGTCGACAGTGCCTCGTGGCGCTGGATCTTCGCTATTAACCTATTGCCAATTGCGGTTACGCTGTTCCTAATGAGGAATATTGAAGTCGTTAAAGACGAGGGCCACAAGACGCCAGTAGATTACTTCGGCTCGCTGCTATGCGCGGTTGGCCTGGCCGGCCCGGTCTTTGCCTTAATTGAACAACCGCACTATGGCTGGGGCAGCCCGCTGATTTACTTACCGCTGGTGCTGGGCTTTGCGCTGTTAGCCGGCTTCTTAATGTATGAAAGGAGAGCTGAACACCCAATGCTGCCGCTAAGTTTGTTTAAAAATCACAACTTTAGCGTTGGCAACATCGCTACGCTGTCAATTTACGCCGGCTTGAGCGCTTCTACCTTCATCTTAATAGTCTTTTTGCAGCAGGTAGCGGGCTACTCGGCGTTAGCGGCTGGCTTTGCCGGCGTCCCTATCACGCTCATAATGTTCGTGCTATCACCGCGAATGGGTGCCCTGGCCGGTAAATATGGCCCGCGCCTATTTATGGGGATCGGTCCGATTATTGGCGCCATCGGCTTCGCTCTAATGTTGCGCGTCACCGCCGACACCAACTATTGGACCCAGGTTTTCCCGGGAATTGTCGTTTTCGGGATCGGCTTATCCATAACCGTGGCGCCATTAACGGCCGCTATTTTAGGTGACGTTCCCAAAAACCAGGCCGGCATCGCCTCGGCTGTCAACAACGCAGTGGCCCGCATTGCCGGATTGCTGGCCGTAGCCGCCGTCGGAGCCGTCATCGCCGCCCAATTCAGTCACACCGTCGACCAAAAAATGGCCAACTCCAATGTTTCTTCAAGCTCCGTCAATACGGCTAAGCAGGTCAGCTTGGAGACCACTCCGCCGGCGCCCTATCAGCACAATCAAGCCTTTAAAAACGTGTTGACCAATGCCTCCGTTTCGGCCTTCCACGCGGGCTTGATTACGGTTGTAGGCCTTCTCGGTGCCGGTGGCGTCATATCGCTCATCGGCATCCGCAACCCCACCAAGTAGGCTCCGGAAATGAAGAAATTATTGATGACAGCTGGCGGGCCGAATATGGAACGGTTACTTCGACATTCTGTGCCAACATTTCGCCGTTTTGCAGAGACACATGACTATGATTTAGTGGTGGAGCGGGATATAAATGATGCGCCGGATCGCAAAGACCCTTTATTTCGGGCGGCTCAATGGGCTAAAGTCGGCCTGTTCGAAAAATATCTGCCGCTTTACGATCTCGTCGTTTGGATGGATGCGGATGTCATGATTACGAAATTTGATAAAGACATTGCCGACGATTTCAATCAGGATTGTTTTCAGGCTTTTGTTCTGGAGCAGTTTCCTACTCGTTTCAATCCCAACTCAGGAGTTTGGGCTATGCGGCAAGGCGGTGAGAGCCTGGCTTTTCTCAAGGCAGTCAGGAGCATTGGCCAGATTGACCATATCTGGACTGACCAGGCAGCAATTTGTATAGCTTTGGGCCGGGAAGTATACAAAAACCCTGACATAAGTGATCCGGCCGGACATGTTAAGCTAGTCAATCCGTCGGAATATTTAAAGAGAACGTCCTGGCTAGCGCCGGAGTGGAACCCCTTAGGACTGGCAGCTAAATGGCCCTCTAGGCTCCAGCACTTCGCCGGCTTGTCTAATGAAGAGCGAATTCTTAAAATGAAAGCCCTAAGCCAGAAATCTTCGTAATAGTCTAAAGACCTAAGATTCGATATGTGTTGGCGGAAGGACAAATTATCTGCTGACATAAGGGCTTAAGCTTGCCGGTGGGCGCGGGCTAGGGGATACTTGAGTTATGGACGCAGTTGAAGAGGTTAAGCAGCGGTTGAGCATTGAGGATGTGATCAGCGAATACGTGCCGCTCAAGCGGGCTGGCCGCAATTGGAAAGGTCTTAGTCCGTTCACTAGCGAGAAGACGGCGAGCTTCGTGGTTAGCCCTGAAAAACAGATCTGGCATGACTTCTCTTCTGGCAAGGGTGGCAACATGTTCAGCTTTGTTATGGAGGTGGAAGGACTGGATTTTAAAGGCGCGCTGGAGCTGCTGGCCCGCAAGGCCGGCATTGATATTGAGCAATACCGTTCGGCACCGCGGAGCGGCGGCCCCAACAAGGAGCGGTTGTATGAATTGCTGGAAGCGGCCGCTCGGTTTTACCAGGTGCAATTTTCGCAGAATAAGGTAGCGCTGGATTACGTACTGAAACAACGCGGCTTTAGCAAAGACACGGCGCTGGAGTGGCGGCTGGGTTATTCGCCCAACACCGGCTCGGCGCTGGTTAATTTTGCTAAAAGCAAGGGTTTTACAGAGGCGGAGGTTAAGCAGGCCGGGCTTAGTTCGCAGAGCTACCGTGGTAGCACGCAGGACATGTTCCGCGGCCGGCTGATGGTGCCGCTGCAGGATCCGCAAGGGCGGGTGATCGGCTTCACGGCTCGTCAGTTAGATGAAGATCCGGGGGCGCCCAAGTACATCAACACGCCGCAAACTGTTTTGTACGATAAATCCCGGCATATTTACGGGTTGCACTTGGCCAAAGAAGCGATCCGTAAGGGCAAGTTTGCGGTTTTGGTGGAGGGTAATCTGGATGTTATTGCCAGCCACCAGGCCGGTGTGCGCCAGGTCGTGGCGACGGCCGGCACGGCTCTAACAGAATCACAACTCAAGGCGCTGAGTCGTTTTACCGGCGACATTCGTTTGAGCTTCGATGCCGACCACGCCGGCGTGGCGGCCACCGAGCGGGCCATTCCCATAGCTTCAAGAGTCAAAGTTTCATTGAGCATAATCGATATTCCGAGCGGCAAAGACCCTGACGAGCTGATTAAGCAAGACCCTAAATTATGGCAAAAGGCGATAGAGGATCATGAGTATGCCTTAGATTGGCTGATGAAGCGCTATTCCAACTTACTAGATATAACCAGCGCCCAAGGGAAGCGTGAGTTCAGCGACGTGTTGCTGCCAGTGGTGCGTGGCTTATCCGACGAGGTCGAGCGTGACCACTACCTGAACCAGATTGCCGCCAGAATCGACGTTGGTCGTGAGGCGCTAGAGCAAAAGCTCCAAAAAACCAGCGGGCCGGCCGTTCCAACCAGACGCCGGGTGAAAATCGAGCCGAAACAAATTGATAAAGTTGCGGTCGAGAATCAGAAACTGCAAGATAACTTCTTAAGCCTAATGTTAATGCGCAAAACCCTGCGGGCTGAGTTCTTGAGTCTCATTACAACCGAAATGCTTTATACCGAAGCAGGCAAAGAACTACTAAAGCTGCTCCAAACCCACCCTGATTTTGACGGAAAAGACACAAAATCCGTGCAAAACCTAGGCGATTATGTTAAAATACAAGCATTACTCTATGAGGAACTCTACCAGGGCCTCGAGCTCAACGAGCTTCATTACGAAGCCGCTCGATTGCAGGCACGACTAGTAGAAAATTTTGTAAAAACTGAAAAAGAAAAGCTGGCCCAGGCTATGGAAGTCGCCGACGACGGTACGATTCGGCAATTGCTGGAGCGGGCTAAGCAATTCGATATCTTACTAAGTAAAGTGAAAGGAGCGGCTAATGCCTAAGAAACCCGCCAAAGCCGATAAGCCCGAAGAGCTGACGCCCGAGCAAAGCAAAGAACAGCTGGTCGAGCAGGCTAAAAAAGACAAACAGATTAATCAGCGCGATATTTTCGCGCTAATTCCCGAAACGCCAGAAAACGCCGAGCTTTTGGATTCGCTCTACACCGAATTGGCTGATTTGAATATTGAGATTACCAGCACTGACCCCGACGCGGCTACTTTTACCGATGAGTGGGCCGCCGAGGAAGAGCCGGAAGAGGAAGACACCACAGTCGCCGTTTACCTAGATGACGACGTGGCCGATGACTCGGTTCGCTTGTACCTGCGTGAAATCGGTAAGATTCCGCTGCTCTCGGCTGAAGAAGAACTGGCGCTGGCTCAGCGCGTAGTCGCCGGCGACAAAAAGGCCAAAGACCAGATGGCCGAAGCCAATATGCGCCTGGTGGTCTCTATAGCCAAGCGCTACGTTGGCCGTGGCCTTGACCTGTTAGACCTGATTCAAGAAGGTAACACCGGCCTGTTGCGCGCCGTTGAAAAATTCGACCCCGACAAGGGCTTCAAGTTTTCGACTTATGCCACTTGGTGGATCCGCCAGGCCATCACCCGTGCCATTGCCGACCAAGCCCGCACGATTCGTATTCCGGTGCACATGGTTGAAACCATCAATAAGTTGCTACGCACCCAGCGCCGCTTAACCCAGGAACTCAACCGCGAACCGACCAACGACGAAATCGCCAAAGAGATGGAAATCGACGTCGACAAGGTCGAGCACATCATGAAAATTAAGCAGGATATTTCGTCTTTAGACGCTTCGATTCGCGACGACGAAGAGGATTCGGTGCTAGCTGACTTTATCGAAGACGAAGACACAGCATCGCCAGAAGAGTCAGCCACCGGCCAGCTACTAAAAGAGCAGGTTAAAGACATGCTGTCAGCGCTAACCGAGCGCGAACAAAAAATCCTTAAACTACGTTTCGGCCTGGAAGATGGCAAGTCGCATACTTTGGAAGAAGTCGGCCAAGAATTCAGCGTCACCCGCGAGCGCATTCGCCAGATAGAAGCCAAGGCGCTGGCCAAGCTGCGCAAACACCGCGACGCCAAAAAACTGCACGACTACATCAAGTAATGGGCCCTAAGCTTAAGATAATCGGTTTGGCCGGTACTAATGGCAGCGGCAAAGATACCGTGGGAAATCTATTAGCTAGCAAGTACAATTACTTGTTTGTGTCCGTGACCGAGATTTTACGGGCCGAGCTGGCCCGTCGTGGCCTGGAGATTAACAGAGAGAATTTGCGATCTTTAAGCGCCGAGTGGCGGCGTGCGACCGGCCAGCTGGGCGTGCTGGTAGACAAAGCCGTGGCCGAGTTCGAGAAGGAACCGAGCAAGTTCGCTGGCGTAGCCATGGCCAGCCTTCGAAATCCGGGCGAAGCCGATCGCGTGCACGAGCTAGGCGGTAGCGTAATCTGGGTTGATGCCGACCCTAAGTTACGCTACGACCGCATTCAGGCCAACGCCGAGCTGCGCCACCGGGCCGACGAAGACCAAAAAACCTTCGAACAATTTCTGGCCGAAGAAGCCGCCGAAATGAACCCGGCACCGGGCACCGATGCCGCCGTACTGAACATGTCGGCTGTCAAAAAGCGCTGCGACGTCTTCATCACCAACGACGGCACCGACCTCAACCAACTCCAATCCGACTTGGCTAATGCTCTCGGCCTATGAATTTAGAAAAGAAGACTCTTAGTATTGATGGCGAACAAATTGTTTGCGAATCTTCTTTGCACGCCAAAAACGCCGTCATCCTGCATGGGGGCGGTCCTTCAATGCTGGAACGCTATTATAGCCTCGCCGAGCAATTGATTAACAGGGGCGTAGGTGTTATCTTGTTCGGCTTTTCAGGCCACGGTGAGAGTTCCGGTAAGCTGGAGGACCAATCATTAGAACGGCGTGTATGGCAGGCCAGGGAAGTCATTCGTGAAATTGTTCCCCATGGCCCTCTTTACTTAATTGGGTTTAGTATGGGAGCTCAGGCTGTTTGTGATCTCCTACCGGAACTCGCCGACCGTACCGAATCTGTTCTGCTGGCCTGCCCGGCTATATATGCGGACAGCGCCCACGGCTTACGCTTCGGCAACCCTCAATTTACTTCGATATTAAGGACGCCAGGAAGCTGGAAGATCAGCCGCGCTTACGAAAACCTGCGCCACTTTAGCGGCAAAGCTATCATCGCAATCGGCAGCGAAGACGAAGTCATCCCCAAGGGTATCATCAAGCTGCTTCAGGAAGCGGCCCAAAATCCGGTTTATCTGGAGTACCCTGGCGCAACCCACAAATTCGCCGACTGGCTGGGCGCGCACCCGCAAGAGCTCGCTGAACTTGTAAAGCTCTTGTAAAAAATACCACTGTATTGTAAAGTAATTTAATAGAAAATCGCCCGCTGGTAGCCCTCAATCCGAACACTAGCCAATACAGAAAAAGGAAATGAATCCGAACACCCCGCGTTAGCGGGGCTTTTTGTTTTCAGGCTGTTTGCGATACTCATTTAAGGCTTCCTGTGGTGTTTTGTAGCCTA
>DATBED010000045.1:0-9323 GCA_036276195.1 Saccharimonadales bacterium (SeqCode)
GTCCATCATAATAATGTGGCCGGCCTCTTCGCCACCGAACTTATAGCCGGTCTTGAGCAGCTCCTCCAACACGTAGCGATCGCCCACGGCGGCTCGCACCAGCTCGATGCCGCGCCTGGTCAGCTCCTTTTCAAAGGCCACATTCGACATTACGGTGGCCACGATACCAGGCGCGTGATTGGTGATGGCCAATATATAAAGTAGATAATCGCCTCTTACCTCACGGCCTTGGTGATCGACCATGATAATACGGTCGGCATCGCCATCCAGCGCAATGCCCAGAGCCAGTTTTTGATCGACCACCACTTGCTGGAGCGCTTTAGTGTCCGTCGCACCGCAGCCGGCGTTGATGTTGCGGCCATCGGGCCGGTCGCTTAGCGATGTTACCGTGGCACCCAGCCGCTCCAAAACCCGGGTAGCCAGGCCGCTGGCCGCGCCGTTGGCGGCATCGACCGCTATCTGGAGGCCGTTTAGTTGGAGGCCAGAAGTGCTATTCACCAAAAAGTCTTCATATTGATGAATTAGGTTATGGTCTTCGCTAAAATTGCCCTGGCCGCGATCGGGCGCTCCCTCTTCTATTAAGTGATTGATGATCGCCTCGGTGTTATCGGGCAACTTGCCACCGTTAGCGTCAAAAACTTTAATGCCATTGTATTGGTAAGGGTTATGGCTGGCCGTGACCATAATGCCGGCTACAAACTCATCGTGTTCCCTGGTAATATAAGCCAGCCCCGGTGTTGGCAGCATGCCGGCTGAGACCACATTGATGCCAACAGAGTTCAGGCCTTCGGTTAGCGCCTTAACCAGCTGGGCCGATGATTCGCGGGGGTCGCAGCCAATTAATATCTGTTGACCAGCCTGGGCAAAATGAGTGCCCACTGCCCTGCCAATCCGCTGCGCGCCCTCGTCATTCAGCGGATACTCACCGGCCAATCCGCGCACGCCATCGGTACCAAAAAGCTCCCTAGTCATTGTTTAAGCCGGCTTGGCTACCGCCGCAAACTTTTCGACTAGTTTGGTTAAATCTTCTCTTGTGTGAGCGGCTGAGATTTGAACCCGGATGCGGGCCTTGCCCTTAGGCACGACCGGGAAGGAAAAACCAACCACATAAATACCTTCTTCGAACAGTTTTGCAGCCGCTTCTACGGCTTGCCGTTCTTCAGCAAACATAATCGGAGTAATGGGATGCTCACTACCAGCGACATCAAAACCGGCTTTCGTCATCTCTTCACGAAAGAAGACCGTATTTTCGGTCAACTTCTGACGCACCTCAGGGTGCTCGTCAATGTATTTCAGGGCGAACAGCGAGGCGCCGGCGGTACCGGCCTCTAAAGCGTTTGAAAATAAGTAGGTGCGCGAGCGCTGCCTCAGATATTCGGCGGCTTCATGGCGAGTTGCCGTGAAAGCGCCACCGGCGCCTCCCAGCGCCTTGCCATAAGTACCAGTCAAAAAATCAATTCGTTCACTTGTGCCGGTATGCTCCGGCGTACCGCGGCCGGTAGCACCCAAAACGCCGGTAGCATGAGCGTCATCGACCATTACCAAGGCATTATACTTGTCGGCTAGGTCGCAAATCTCTTTAAGTGGGGCTATATGGCCATCCATCGAAAATACGCCGTCAGTGGCAATCACCCGCAAACGCTTATCTTGAACTGATTGTAATTTAGCCTCCAGGTCAGCCATATCCATATGCTGGTAGATCAACCGTTCGGACTTAGTTAGCCGCACAGCATCGATGATTGAGGCGTGGTTAAGCTCGTCGCTGATAATGGCGTCTTCGGGCCCAAAAAAGGTTTGGAACAGCCCCACATTGGCCATAAAACATGAAGAGTAGAGTACGACGTCGTCCATGCCTAAGAACTGGGCGGTGGCGGCTTCCAGTTCTTTGTGTACGCCTTGAGTACCGCAGATAAAGCGCACCGACGCCAAACCAAAGCCCCAGGTTTTTAGGGCTTCGTCGGCCGCCTCACGTATATCGTCTGTACCTGATAGACCCAGATAGTTATTGGAGCAAAAATTGAGCAGTCGTCGGCCTTCCACCGTAATTTCCCGACCCTGCGGCGACTCAATCACCCACTCTTTTTTCCACAGCGATTGATCTTTAATTGACTGTAGTTCTTCATCTAAAATGGGCTTCAACCTCTTGTACATTTACTCCTCCATCTTAAAGATTAGCTTGGCGTGCTCGTTCATTTGCCGCTCAAAAGCCTCTGGATTGAATTCGGCCAAAGCTATAATCGTGCCCTGGCCGCCCTCCAAAATTATGTCCCAGATCTTATCTTGGATGCCGTTGGATCGTTTTGACAGTAGACGCTGTGAAATCTGCCAGGTTTTGAAAATCTGGCGTCCAATAATGGCATGCAAGGTCAAGCCGCGCACAATTAGCCGTGAAAAACTGGGAATATTTACATCACCATCTTTAAGGCCGAAAAGCACTACGTGACCGCCGCGACGGGTAGCGTCAATACAGTTGTTAATCGAGGAAGCCGGGCCGGCCATCTCCATAGCAACATCTACGCCTTTGCCGTAGGTTAGCTCCATAATCCGCTCTACAGCTTCGGTGTCAGATTCCCAAGGATTAGCTTTTTCACTGGGCCTAATCAAAATAGTTTCGTCGGCACCTAAACGCTTAGCCAATTCCAAGTTATCCTCGTTAACATCCACCATTATTACCTTAGCGGCCCCAAAGTTTTGGGCAATTAACAGAGAGAAAAGACCGATTGGGCCACAACCGAAAATGGCTACCCGCTGGCCACGCACATCTACCTTAGTCAAGGCATGCACAGCGTTA
This sequence comes from Saccharimonadales bacterium (SeqCode), assembly GCA_036276195.1. Classification (GTDB taxonomy): domain Bacteria; phylum Patescibacteriota; class Saccharimonadia; order Saccharimonadales; family UBA4665; genus DATBED01. Next base: position 2,792 of record DATBED010000045.1, read on the forward strand.
CCAAAGGGATCCATAATTGCCGCGACTTCTGGACGGATGCGGCTCTCGTCAATCGACCAGAGGTTCTTAGCCGGCAGCTTGGCGTATTCCGTGAAAACGCCATCTATAGTTATGCCCAGGATAGATTCGTTCATACATACGTTGGCCTCGCCCAGCCGGCACTGGTAACACTTGCCGCACGTCACATGCGAGTCGCCCGACACCAGATTGCCAACCTCTATCTTGGCCTGGTTTAGGGGGTCAGGATCGGAGTAAAGCGACTTGACCATTGAGCCGGCCTCGACTATTTCGCCAACGAATTCGTGGCCGACTATGCGCCGTGTCGTGTTCTCGGCCACTAAGGCGTTCTTGAATTGATCTTTGAAGGCCGCCCGGTACCACAGGCCACGGTCCGTTCCACAAACTCCGGCGTACTTCAATTTAACAATAACCGAAGCGGCATCAGCCGGATTATTGGCTTCGTCTAAAGTCGGCTTTTCTATATCCGCCAATTTGAACCCGCGGGACTCCTCCCATGGTTGCTCGGCGGTATCTATGACCAGCGATTTCATTACATATAGTATACAGTTGCTATGGAATATAGGCTACGTCGTCTTCGCCCAACCGGAGCAATCCTTCGTCGTGCCGTCTCTGATCAAGGTAATGAGCCATGAAGCCGGCGGAGCGACTCAGTATGAAAATGGCGTTGAAGAATTCTATGTCGACCAGCTCTTGTAGCTGATCGTGCTTATAATCAAGCTCTGATTCCAGAAGGTCGAGCATGATGGCGGCTATGGCCCCGTCGACGTTTAATATAAGGTTGGCTTTTTTGGAAGTGGTAACCGACTCTATACCCTGCGCGAATCGTAGATATCTGTCTTGGTTGCCATTGCCGGAGAAACGTTCTATCAGATCTCTGACCCTGGGGTCGGGCGTGTCAATCCTATACTTCTTGTGACCAATTCCCGGGATTATGCCACCATTCGAGGTGAAGCCTGCAACAAAAGTCTTTGGTTCGGCCCCAGCAGTCACCCCTTCCAGCCAGATTCCCGCCGCGGCGTTGACCGCCCCACCGAACCGGGGGCCGACAGTGAGCAATCCAGCGGTTAGACTAGATGCCAGATCCTTACCTGCTCTAGCAGCCACGATAGTGTTCACGGCGCCGGAAACGTAGGGGCCATGATCAACCAAGAGTCTTAGTACGTAATCGGTAAAGTCTATGACCTTGGCCGACTCCACTTGATGACCCAGCAATAATGATATATACAGACCGGCCAGGCTGTTTTCATTTATAGTCGTCAGCAAGTCTTTGCCGAGTAGGTGAACGTCGCCTTTGACGTCGCCAGAAATCCGGCTGACAATCAAGCTCTTTCGTCTTTGCTTAATCGGCTTATGCGGCTCGGACTTGAAGGCGGCGGCTTCGGTGTATCCCGACAGAACTTCGGTCAAATCTCCGAAGACGTCCACGACGTTTGCTCCGACCGCCCGTAGTGCTTCCTTTTTAACTTTGGCTGTCTCGCTCTGCTGGCTAGCCATGGCCTTGGCATGACCGAATTGCGGTGGCTCCTCAAACAGCTCGGCAACCGTTCCGGCTATATACGTTATGACAGGTTTGGTCACTATGCCATCTTTGATAAGTTCGACTATGGAGTATTCGTCATCGCCGCCCAGTTCGCCGAAGTAGACGATACGTTTGGTCTTTTCGTCAGCCTCAGCTATCAGAAATGCTTCGGCGGGAGTAGTTATAGGGTTGCGGTCACCACCCAGAGCCATCGCGAGCGAGACGCCCAGACCGGTAGACGTCACCGTGTGGATAAGCTCGTTCACCATGCCTCCGGAAGTAGACACGACCGCAGTGTCGCCAGCCGTGAAGACCTTAGCGGCGGCCAACTGCGGGTACTGCGTGCCACCTATGGCTCCCAGCTTCATGACACCTGGCACCAGCAAACCAACGGATGCCGGACCGGCTACCAGAACCTTATTTTGGGACGCCATCAAAGCTATTTCCAGGGCATGCTGCTCCGGTACCTGTTCGGCGAAAATATTAGCGACTTCCAGATTGGGCAACTGCTCGAAAGCCTCTCGCATGCTAGACAGTGCTCTGCGCGCGGATTGAACGTTCAGTAGACCCGTAGCCGCCTGCTTTTTCTCGTCAGGAATTGTCGACAGGGATCCATAGACCGGAATAACGATCTCGTCCTGCCCGAAAAAGTAGCGCTCCTGTTTGCGTCCGCCGCTGACTATGACGGTTATGTTTGGGTCCGGCTGGCCTAAACAATAATCATAATCCAGCATCGACTGGATGATGCCCGGGTGCGAGCCAAGGCAAATAATCGAAGGTTTTATACCGTGCAGATTAAGTTGATCACTCACGGGCGTATTCCTCTAAAGCTTCAGTTACCGCGGCAGTCAACGGTGTCTCCGGATCATGAACGGCGCCCAGCAAATCATGTTTCGCTAGCGTGGCTTCCATCTCAGCCAATCCAGTCTCTTGGTTCGGGCCGCCACGGCGCACAAAAACCTTGACATGTTGAGTTTTGAGCTCACCCGCCACTTCCTCTATGGCCTTGATGACACCGGCGAAAGTCTTGGCGACATCAGTGAAATTAGCCACCGCCCCGCCGATGAATAGGATTTTTCGCGGGGCAGAAGATTTCAGTAAAAGGCTAAGTAACTGTTTAGTGTAGATATAGGTTTCCTCGGCGTTCGGGTTGCCACTATACTCGCCATAATTGGCCAATTGCTCGCCGTAACCCTGATTGTAGATTTCGTCGGCCACTACCACGCTAGCACCGCCACCTGAAAGCAGTAGGAATATGCCGCCGTCAGGCTCAAGCACACTGAGTTTGAGCGACGCAGGGGAGTTGGCGTCCAGCTCTTCTACAACCTTCTCTTCGTCTGTCGGCTTTTGCGAATTGTGACGGCGAAAATCCACCGGTTTCCAATCGTTGACGAAAAAGGTCGCGGCGTCATCGACCTCGACGGCCGAATCCAGTATACGCAGTCCATTATCACTGACCACGTAGGGATTGATCTCCATAAAGGCGAAATAATCGTCTTTGAGGGCTTGTACCAAGTCCTTAATTAGCTGACTGCTTATGCCTGTTTGAGCTGCTAAGTCTTCCCAGTCTGTTTCTTTGTTGAGCCAGACTTTCTGGATACTGCCTGCCTGCTTTTCTATATTGATGCCACCCTTCGAGCTGTACTGCAGCAGCAAGCCCTCACGGCTGGAGGCAAGGCTTAGATAACGCTCCTCGGTTTGATCATGCCCGAACATAGGTTCAATAATGAGCCATCGGTAGCCCTGCTCTGCCAAAGATTCGACCGTCGCGCCCAGATCGGCTGGTGCGACATCTAATTTAACCAGCCCTTTTTTATACCGGCCCTTAACACCCTCGTCCACTTTTACGACGAAGTTATTCCCTGCAGAAACCGCTTTTTTTATTTGATCGTCAAGAAGCGTCTCGGCATCGATAGGCCAGCCGGCATAGGGCAGATTAAGAGCATTGGAAATGATGGTTTTAGCTCGATATTCTGACAGTTTCTGACGGGCCATGTTCTACCATCATACCAAACTGCTAAGCGTAAGCAGTTATGCGCCGCTTAATTAAAGAGACTGGTCGCCGTGGCATGCATGAATGAAATTTATTATAGACCTAGCTGGCTAACGCTATACAATTAAGGCAGATAGCTAAAATAGGAGGGTTCTATGTTCACACTGCCAGATCTGGATTACGACTATGATGCGCTCGGCAAATACATCTCTAAAAATATTATGGAGCTGCACCACGACAAGCACCACCAAACCTATGTCGACAAGGTCAATGCCGCGCTAGAGAAGGCGCCGGAGTTGCAATCCAAATCGGTTGAAGAGCTGCTGCGCGGGCTAGATTCGGTGCCGGAAGCCATTCGCAATGCTGTGCGCAACCATGGCGGCGGCCACTACAACCACACCCAGTTCTGGAAGTGGATGTCGCCAGATGGCGGTGGCGAGCCGGGCGGCACCTTGGGGGAAGGGCTTAAAGCCAAATACGGCGACTTTCAAGGCTTTATGGATGCCTTTGGCGAAAAGGCCTTAGGCGTTTTTGGCAGCGGCTGGGCCTGGCTGCAGCCCGACCTGACCATCACCACGTCGCCCAACCAAGACTCGCCGCTTATGTCGGGTGGTGCCGACCCTCTGCTCGGCCTCGATGTTTGGGAGCACGCCTACTACCTCGACTACACCTACAACCGCGGCGACTATATCAAAGCCTGGTGGCACGTCGTCAATTGGCCAGAGGTAGAGCGCCGTTTAGCCGCGGCCAGCTGACAAGATTATTATAAAATCAATCTGAATTTTTAATGAATTTATTGTAAGGTCTCTATACACAGGGGTAATCCCCGTGGTAGCATGACACAACTTAAGCCATCTTTAAGTACTTAATTTTATTTAACCGGGGCGAGATTAGGGGTGTTATGCAATTACCAAAAATTCTGCTGGTCGAAGACGACCACAACATTGCTGGAACTTTAGTTCAAGCCTTACATAGCAGCTACGACATCGACATAGCTGCTGCAGGCCGTCTGGCTGTCTATAAAATTACCAATGGCAACTATGATTTAATCGTTTTAGACCTTAACTTGCCTGATATCTCCGGTTTGGCTATATGCCAGCAACTGCGTGATAAGGGCTTTTCGATGCCTATTTTAATTTTAACCGGTGAAGACAGCGTACTGACCAAGATCAACCTGCTAGATGCCGGTGCCAACGACTATTTAACCAAGCCTTTTAGCCTAGGCGAGCTTAAAGCCCGGCTGCGGGTTTTGTTGCGCTCTAGTAAAAAGTTCAGCCTACTAGTTGGTAGCCAATTATCGGCTTATGGCCTAACGCTTGACCGGCAAACTCTAAAAGTTAGCCGGGATGGCCAAGCAATAAAGCTGCGGCGCAAGGAGTTTGCCCTTTTAGAGTGCTTGCTAGAGCACGCTGGTTCGGTGGTTAGCCGTACCTACCTCAACCGTTGTGCTTGGCAGGGGGAAGAACTGTGGACTAACACTGTCGATGTTCACATAAAGAACCTGCGTGACAAGATAGATAAACCTTTTGAGCAACCCTTAATTCATACTGTACACGGGTTGGGCTATAAACTCGATGGGTCGCAGGTCCGGCTTAAGCTTGGGCTGGCAGTATAATGAACGTCAACGACCTACAGCTGAGTGAATTGCGCCGTTTTGCCGAACTGGGCCGAGTAAGCGCCACGCTAATACATGAGATTAGCAACCCGCTAACGGCTGCCTTAATAAATTTAGAACTGGGTGACTCTACCTCGCCAGGGGTCCGCCAGGCCCGTCATAACATGCAACTATTGCGGCGCTACGTCGAATCGGCCCGCCAGCAATTTAGGTCATCCAGCCCGGTCACAAGCTTTACGCTGGCTTCACAAATCAGCCAACTTAATAGCGTTTTGATGCCTTTGGCCAAGCGTTCGCACGTGCAATTAGACATCGGCACTCCCAATAATGTAAGTCTGCTGGGCAATCCCCTCAAATTCCAGCAAATTATCACTAACTTGGCGGTCAATGCCATCCAAGCTTACAAGGAACCCGTTACAGAGTCCCGCCCTTCTGTGGTAAGGCTGCGATTCAGCCATACTTCCGACAGTCTCACCATTACAATTACAGATTGGGGTGAGGGCATTGCTCCTAGCCAGCTCAACCAAGTATTTGAACCGTTTTACACTACTAAGAATTATTCCGGTTTGGGCATGGGTTTAGCAATTGTTAAGCAATATGTCACAGATGACTTTGGGGGCACAATTAGTGTGTGCAGCTCCGTACGGTTGGGCACTAAATTTACAATCAGGCTACCTCTGTCTCATAAACCACTTGTGTTAAAATAATTACAGTCTACAGCTCTGTAATTCTATACCATAATTAAATTACGAAGTCTAACTAGGAGGCATTGTTGCCCTTGTACTCTATTGTTAACTCCCCGGATACGCGGAATCATCAGCTGTTAATATTCATTCCGATTATCTTTATAACGCTTTTTTGCTTTAGCTACATCTCCATGATGCCGCAGACCCATAAAACAACTCAGGCCGCTGCTAGAATAATCCCATCTACCAGAAACCAAACTAACTCAAACTTGCCGCCTCTTTCACTTAGCCAGCTGCCTAAGCTTGATGTCGTGCCGGCGTCTTCTACCGGAGCTGACGATGGTGGCGCTGCTCCTCAGGTCCAGTCTTCCGCCAGCGCCTCCAGTACGTTACAATCGGCACCGACAATGAACCTGTCGGTCCATTCCCGCAACCAGCCTAGTGGCCACAGTAAACACTAATCAGGGGGCCGGTGAGCTGTTGGCTTGGCGCCGCCAGGCCGCAATTTCACTGTGGTTACCACCCAGCAGGATTTGGGGTACTTTTAGGCCGCGAAACTCCTCTGGCCGCGTATACTGCGGGAATTCGACGGTTGTATCATCTTGCTGGAATGACTCTATTTCGGAAGAATTTTCCCCGCCCAGTACACCCGGCAACAAGCGTACTACGGAATCAATAATCACCATGGCCGGCAACTC
>DATBED010000046.1:0-4280 GCA_036276195.1 Saccharimonadales bacterium (SeqCode)
AACTACCAGATTTTCGACCCAATGGCCGGTGGTGACGCGCAGTTACTTCAGCGGTGGCAGTCCGAATTTAACAGGGATCGGCAGCAGCCAAGGCACACCCTCTTTGGTCAGCGTGTCCATTACCAGGTGGCTGAACATGCCAATCATGAAGGCCCACCAGACCAAGCCTATATTGACGTGCGGCATGATGGGGTGCAGGAACTTGAGCAGCCAGTGCGCGGCGAAGCCGAACAGCGCCAACCCCAATAGCGAGTGCGTCAAAAAGCGGTGGCCGCCCAGCACCTTATCAAAAACTTTTCCGAAGTACTTACCTACCGGCAAGTTGCGCCACAACGGCGCCGTCGGCTGGTCGATGTCTGGCGTGATGCCACCGATAAGATTGGCAAAGACCGCCACAATGGCCGTAGCCAGGGTGACCGTTCTAATGGGCTGGGCCAGCACCACGACCGCCAGGGCCGTGACCGCCGCCAAATCATGAGTCCGCGCCGTCATACCCCTTAAGTTTACCAGATATCAAATCAGGCAAGACCTGCCCTGTAGGCTCAAGTAGCGATGCAGCTCGGGTATCACTACCGCTCCGTCGCCGACCGCACTGGCTACTCTTTTTATGGTACCAAATCGGCCATCGCCTGCTGCGAACAGTCCCGGAATCAACGTTTCGTGGGCAAAGGGCTGCCGACCTTCAGTCTTTTCGCTAAATTGGTCCCGCGACTCGTGCGTAAGGTCACCGCCGGCAATTACAAAGCCACCTCGATCCCGAGCTACCGCGTCAGGCAACCAATGCGTTTTAGGTACAGAACCAATCAATATGAACATCTCATCGACGGCCATATCGGTCAGGGTGTCACCATTCTTAATGGTTACCTGCTTCAGCCGGCCATCGCCGTCTACACCCACGACCTCGCAGCCGGTGTGGACCTGGATGTTATCATTGTCGGCAATGCGGTCGGTCAAATAGGCGCTCATCTTATCGTCTAGGCTGGAGCCGCGTACCGCTAGATGGACCTCGCAGGCCTTAGCCAGATGCAACGCAGCCTGGCCAGCGCTGTTGGCACCGCCGACGACCACGATTTTCTTGTGCCTATAGGGAGTAGAGATGTCGGGTGAACCATAGCTAGCTCCGCGCCCTAAATAGGCCGCTAGATTGCGGGCTCGCAGACGGCGATATTCCACTCCACAAGTAATGAGAACCGAGCGGCCCATGAACTTTTCACCTTCGTCTGAACAGACTACGATGCCACCTTCGGTCGGTTCCAAACTGTCGGCCCTTACCGGCGCCAAAAACTCGGTCTCGAACTTCAGAGCCTGGTCGATCATCCGTGCTGTCAGCTCCTCGCCACTGACACCTTCTGGAAAGCCGGGATAATTTTCAATCCGGGTCGAAGTACCGGCCTGACCACCCAAACGGTTATTACTTTCCAGAACCAGCGTGTCGATACGTTCCGACTCGGCATTAATAGCCGCCGACAAGCCAGCCGGTCCAGCACCCACCACAATAAGATCATGACATTCAACACCTTCAACGGTATTTAATTCAGCCATAAGAAAGACGCCTCCTAGTGCGTTTAGAGAAAGCTTATCGCCTTAGTCTGCGATTGCTTACTCTGACGCGGAGGCGCCTATATGGCTGCTTGCTGTACTCCGTTTGGTCTTGGGCAATGCTGTGCCGGTAGCCGCCAAAGTCACTTGATGCTTACAGCGCTTCTCACAATTTGTGAGTCGCGTATTGCGGCCAGGATCTCTTCGATTCCGTAACTACATTATACCACATTGTCAACCCTTTTTCCACCCAGAGGCCGGCAAAACGTCAATGTTTAAGCACTTTTGGTGTTGACTGCATTACGGATTCGGTGCAGTTTAAGTAATGCAGCTTTAATATCATCGTGCAGTTCGACAAGATTATAAGCCTGAAGTACAGTTTCATCGAATAGCTGTCTGTCGGGCGAGGTCAGTTCGTCTTCTAACTTTAGGACTGGTCGGTCCAACAAGGGTTGAAATTTTTCCAGAATTTTAGCTCGGTCGGGTGCGCCTATCAAAGCCGGGTTTAACAGGCGCATGGAAGATTTCAGCTTAGTCGGGTTCAGATCCAAAACTCCTTCGCCTCGGCCAAAACCCAAGGCCTCAATGTAGAAAAGCCCCAGCAAGCTATTCAGTAGAGCCTGCGTCAGCTCAACATCTAAATCTGATTGAAGGCGCGTTAGTCGAATAAGTCGCTGGTTAACAAAAGTTGGTTGGGCAAATTTACCAATGAATAGTCGCTCGCCGGGATTGGTTGCAGTAACAAAGTCGGCTAGGGTGTCGGGCTTCATGGTATACCAATGAATACCGGGCCGAGCCAACGACTTGGTTAGCGGTTGGCCGACTTCGTTGACGGCCGATTCGAATGACTCTATCCAGGCCAGAGCACCCCGGTGGCCTAGGCTTTTTAATTCTGCTTGGCTAAGTGGGCAGCAAAAGGCCAGGCCATCCGGCTCCACCTGCAGGCCGCGGGCTGATTGCGGCGATTTCAATACCGGCTTTAAATAATCGGGCTCGATGTTATTGGGCTTTGGCGGGAAGAACAGAGGATCCCAGCCCCGGCGTTCACCGCGATTAACGTTAAACAGTTGGCTTAACTTAATGGTGCTCGGTTCCACTTCAGACAGCCAAGCCAGATTGGCAAAATAAGCGCTAGCTGGTAACGACAAGCTGCGGAGATAATCTAACTCTGCCTCTGTATAAGTCTGAATATCTAGTAGACCCTCTTTGGACTGGCCGGCATGCAGCAGTGATCGCACGTCCAGCAGTAAATCATCGGCTGCAATTGTTTCAACGGTTTGCTTAAGCACCACGAATTTTACATTTTGAGGAATCGGCACAGACGGCTGATCGTGTTTCTTCAGCAGCAAAATGTTAGTCACAACCTTGGCATTTTGGAACCATCGTCCCTTACCCGAAGTAATGATGGCCTCAACTTCATAAAATTTAGTTAGAGCCGCGAAAAACTTATCGCCCATTTCGGTAGCTAACCAAGAGTTGGAAATAATAATACCCAACCGGCCACCACTCTCTAGCATTTGCCATAAATAAAATGGCAGGTAGGTATATAGGTCGCTGCGGGCAGCCAAACCAAGCTGGCTATCACCTGTTAGCATCCGGATTTTCTCATTTATGCTATCTATGCCGGGGTTTAAGCTAGCTAGATCTTCTTGGCGCACAAAGGGTAGGTTAGAAATTATGAAAGGAAACGTCGGCAAGCTGGCGGTTATGGCTGCGCCGTTACGCGGATCGTGCAGAGTTATAGCCATAGCCGGCTTAAGTTGGGTGGCATCGGCTGGGAAGATGCGCATCAACTTGCCCATGTTTTCTGGTTGAGCAATTGAAAGAGTGGCCAGATTAAGCGGCAAGGCAAATTTATCGCTAGCCCAAAGGCTACTAAGGGGCTCCTTAACCCCTTTTTGCACCTTCAGATCATAGACGGCCTTGGCGATAGTGCCGCTACCACAACAGGGGTCGAGTACGTTTTGGGCGGCATCTAGCACCACCAGGGTCGCCAACAATCGTGCCAGGGGCATGGGGGTGGCAAACTGGCCGGCCACCTTGCGTTTGACCTTGACTGCCAAATTTTCGAGCAAATCATGGATCAACGAGGCATCAATCTGGCTTACGCTGAATTCTTTGAGCAGTGCATTCAGGTCTTTAAAATTAGACCAAGTATAAGCGGGGGTTAATTCGTCGCCCAGATTGCGGCTAAAGATATTCCAAAAATCGGCACTGATAGAGATCCGCTCAAAAACTTGAATACCGTCAATTAAAGAAGTATTTGAATCTATGGTATCGACCAAATTAGCGCTGGAATTATAGTGTTTTAAGGCATGGGCAAAGATAAATTTATTGAACATGGTGATCAGATTATTTCTGGCTAACACCTTCCAGCGATCTGGCTCATCGGGGAATTCTAGCCTAGATCCCATCCACCACTGATTGACGTCATCCTCAAACTGATAGGTCGTGTCGGCGAACTGCTTGAGGTTTTCGGCATAAAGACCGATGTTGGCCAGCAGCATGTCGGTAATGCCCTCGCCAGTCATGGCGTCCACGATCGTGGCTGGCCGGATAACCCCGTCAGTCAAAAATTGATTAAGATCGTTTAGGATTTTGCTGAGCTGCTGGTTGATGGCTGGCCGATTGGGCTGCACTTCTTCCCTGTTAGTTATATGGGATAGATCATGCCAGGTCTTAAGTATGCGATTGGACGAGTCTTCACGCAGGTAGAGCACAGCCGTGGTGACATTCCAGAC
>DATBED010000047.1:0-21519 GCA_036276195.1 Saccharimonadales bacterium (SeqCode)
GATTGGGCCCATAACCGAGGCGGCAATCAAGCCAACACCGGCACCTAAGAAGATAATCATAATCGGTTCAATAATGGCCGCTAGGCCATCGATTAGTACGGTGACCTCTTCTTCGTAAAAGTCGGCAATCTTAACTAGAACGGTATCGATCTGACCAGTCTCTTCCCCGACCATTAGCATTTGGGCCACAATCGGCGGAAAGTGTTTGCTGTTACTGATTGGCTCACTTAGTGGCTTGCCGTTTTTGACCTCCTGGGCAGCGGCCTTCAGTTCGCCCTCGATTACCTTATTGCCTAGGGCCGCTCCGGTAACATCTAGCGCGTCCAGCACGCTCACGCCAGCACCCATCAGCGAAGCAAAAGTGCGCGAGAATCGGGCGATAGCTATTTTAGAGATCACAATTTTAATGACTGGCAGGCGCAGCAACAAGGCGTGAAATTTATACTTACCAGCATCGGTCTTAATGTAGCGCAACACATATATCACAATAACTGCAAGTATGGCTGTGATGAAGAAAAGGTTCGGTATGTGCGGCACTAGAGTAGCATTTTTACAGAAGTTACTGATGTTTAACAAGATTTGGGTATAAATTGGTAGCTTAGCGTGAGGTCCGCCAAGGCTGACTAAAATCGTACCTAGTTTGGGGACGATAAATAACATCACGCCGAAAAAAGCTATAATCGTGATGCATAAAATGACTATTGGGTACATCATGGCGCTCTTGATCTTTTTGCGGATGGAAGCGTCTTGCTCGACCTGCGTAGCCAAGCGTTTTAAGATCTCGTCTAAAATGCCGCCTTCTTCGCCGGCCCGCACCATATTGACGTAAACATCTGAAAAGACATTGGGGAACTTTGCGAAGGAGTCACCTAATGGCAGCCCACTTTCCACATCCTTAGTAATAGCGCCAAGCACCTCGCGCATGTAAGGGTTTTCGGAATCGCCTTGCAAGGCAGACAGCGAGCGGGCCAAGGGTACGCCGGCCGAGATCATAGTAGACAATTGACGGGTGAAAATCACCAGATCTACTAACTTTACCTTTTTCTTGCGATTGCCGAATAATGAGCCGGCCTTACCGCCCTTGCTCACCTCTATTAGCACCGGATGCAGCTCTTGCTTGTGCAACATACTTAGGAGTGCTTGCTTATTAACCGCATCAGCCGTACCAGTGACGGCTCTACCGGTTTTGTTAGTGGCTTTGTAGGTAAATTGCATGGTTTAATCCTGCGAGGTTACGCGCAACACTTCTTCGATGGTAGTTTGACCGCGCAGGGCCTTAACTAAGCCGTCAAGCTGCATAGTTATCATACCTTCTTCTATGGCCGTTAATTCAATATTTTCGCTGGTGGAGTTGCCGACAATCATTTTTTGGATACCCGGTGAATTAGGCAGCACTTCGTAAATGCCAATCCGCCCCTTGAAGCCGGTATGGTTGCAGTTGTCACAACCCTCATCGTGGGCCCGCCAAAGCTTGGTTATAGTGCTGGCAGTCGAACCGGGCTCGTTGGTATCACCTTGGCCATCGCTTGACTTGCCAATACTACCTTTTAGGGCCTGTTCTTCCAGCTCATGTATACGCTTGAACCCACCATTATCTTGCAAGCTAAAGGTCTTTTCCAGCTGCTTAAGAACGTTCGTGTCTGGGGCGTAGGCTTCACGGCAAGTAGTGCATAGGCGGCGCACCAAGCGTTGAGCTAGTACTACCCGTACCGTGCTGGCAATTAGGAACGGCTCTACACCCATTTCAAGCAAGCGTGGTAGGCAAGTGGCGGCATTATTGGTGTGCAGGGTACTGAAGACTAAGTGGCCGGTTAGGGCGGCTTGTACGGCTAGGTCGGCTGTTTCGCCGTCGCGGATTTCGCCAACCATGATAATGTTGGGATCTTGACGGAGCAGGGCGCGTAGGCCATTCGTAAAGGTCATGCCAGCCAGCGCATTAACCTGTACCTGGTTAGCCCCGATCACGTGGTATTCTATGGGGTCTTCGACCGTCGAAATGTTAACGTCAGGTGAGTTGAGGGCGCTAAGCACGCTAAAAAGGGTGGTTGACTTACCGGAGCCCGTCGGGCCGGTCACCAGTACCATGCCGTGCGGCTGTACAATGGCTTGCTGCAGCCCACTTAAAGCTGAACCCCAAAAACCAAGTTCAGTGAAATCAGCTGGCTTGCTTGACTCGTTAAGTATGCGCATAACCACCTTTTCGCCGTCAAGGATGGGTAGGGTAGAGACACGAAGGGCATAAATTTGGCTGCCAATTTCAATCTTGAAACGGCCGTCTTGTGGTGCCCGGTGCTCGTCGATTTTTAGGTTTGACAGGATTTTGATGCGGCTGACCAAGGAACCCAGCAGCTTGCGTGGCAGTTTGTTAGCCTCTCGGAGCAAGCCATCTATGCGGTAGCGTACTACTACAAAATCCTCACGTGGCTCAATGTGAATATCGCTGGCCCCGGCCTTCACGCCATACTCAATAATAATGTTAACCGTCTGCGCTACCGGCGAGTCTTCCGCCAGATCGCTCTCATCAATCTCATCTTCGGTCTCGTCAGTGTCATTGCTGGCAATGACCTTGGTTAGCTCGCTCGAAATATTGCCACGGTACTGGCCCAGGGCTGCTTCCATTAGGCTGCTAGTAGTTATATGTACCTTAAGGTTGTTGCCGAGCTGCTTATGTAAGAAATTTAAGGCCTGAATGTCATCAGGGTCCTCCATGGCCAGCAGATTGGTGTCGCCATCAACCCCGAAAACCACAGCTTTGTATTGCGTCGCAATACGTTCTGGCAGTAGCTTTAAAACATCCGACTTAATTTCTTTGGCGTTGAGTTCTATGAAGGGCACTTCGATCTCGTCGGCGTAAAGCTTGGTTAGCTCTTTTTCATCAAGCAGATTGTTTTTAATAACCAGATCTTGGAGGGGCTTTTTCTCTGTTTCTTCCTGCTCACGCAAGACCAGAACTTGCTCCTTTGTAAACTTGCCACTCTTAACCAGCAGCTTTTCAACTAATGAGTCAGGAATTCGCATAATTTTCGCTTTTTATAGGTTCACCCATCCTGGAGCCATTCTAGCATAAACATTATGCCAAACAGAGGTGGCAATGTGCAAAGATTAAATAAAAGTTAAATCCGATGATTTACTAAGCTCTAGCAGTTTTCTTTAAGCATGGTATGGGCCTATAGTGCTAAAATATTAATAAGAGAAAGGCAAGCAATGTTAGAAGGAGTATTGATGGCTGATAAGAAGACCGTAAAAGACATCCCAAAAGAAACTAAGGAACCCAACACCAACGCCAAGCCGGCCGTTAATGAAGGCAAGGTTAAGGCTCTGGGCTTAGCGCTAGAATCAATCGAAAAGCAATTTGGTAAAGGGGCGATTATGAAACTGGGCGAGACCCACACCGGCGTGGTGGAGTGTACACCTACCGGCGCCTTAAGCCTAGACATTGCCCTAGGCGGCGGCATTCCCAAGGGCCGGGTTGTAGAAATTTATGGACCAGAATCTTCAGGCAAGACCACGCTTACCTTACATGCTATTGCCCAGGTACAAAAGGCTGGCGGCACAGCCGCTTTTATAGACGCCGAGCACGCGCTTGATCCGGCCTACGCTAAGCGCATCGGCGTAGACGTCGACAACTTGCTTTTGAGCCAACCAGATAATGGTGAGCAGGCCTTAGAAATCGTAGAAACTTTGGTTCGAAGCAACGCTGTCGACCTGATTGTGGTTGACTCGGTAGCGGCTCTAGTGCCACGGGCCGAAATCGAAGGTGAAATGGGTGATTCGCTGCCTGGTTTGCAGGCCCGCCTAATGAGCCAGGCCTTGCGCAAGCTAACCAGCGTTATCAGCCGCAGCCGTACCAGCGTTATCTTTATTAACCAGATCCGCATGAAAATTGGTGTAATGTTTGGCAACCCCGAGACTACCTCTGGCGGTAACGCCCTCAAGTTTTATGCCAGCGTTCGCATGGATATCCGCCGCATCGGCCAGATTAAACAAGGCGAAGAGGTTATTGGTAACCGCACGCGCGTTAAGGTTGTTAAGAACAAAATTGCGCCGCCTTTCCGCCAAGCCGAGTTCGACATTATGTACAACCAAGGCATCAGCTTAGCCGGTGACGTACTTGACCTGGCTGCTGTTGAAGGCATTGTCGAGAAATCTGGCGCCTGGTACGCCTACGAGGGCCAAAAGATCGGCCAAGGCCGTGAAGCGGCCAAAAACTATATGCAAGAAAACCCCAAAGTCATGGATGAAATCGTCAAAAAGGTCAAAGAGGCCCACGCCGCCAAGGAGTAAAGACTTTACTATGTTAGACAACGCCTCGGTTGTGCAGATAAATTTATGGCAAGCCCTTTTTGGCCTGGCAGTAATTTTAGTTGGAGTAGGCAGGGGCTGGGGTAGCCTTAAAACCTCAGTAAGTCATGTTAGTGTTGACCTAAAAGACCTCAAGAAAGAGGTCAAAAAGATCCGGGATGCTATTGGTACCCATACTACCGAAATAGTCGCCTTGCAGGTTCATACGAAATACGGCGTCAATAACAGTCCGATTCAGCCTAATAACTCGGGCCGTAAATTACTAGAGACGTCAAAATTTAATCAGCAGTACCCTAGCCTTAAAGAAAAGCTCTTTACGTTAATGGATGCTAAAAGCTTGCGCACACTTTACGACTATGAAACAGGGGCTTTTCAGGCGCTGCAAGACCTTAAAGATGATCCACTAGTAGACCCCATTAAGGAATTTGTAGTTAATAATCCAGATAAACCCCTAGATGACATTTTCTTAGTTGCCTCTTGGGTTGTTAGGGATGATTACGCTGCTAGAGCTAACAAGGAATAAACTTGAAAAAAGCAGTCATTTTGCATGGTACGGATGGGGCGCCGGACCATAACTGGTTCCCCTGGCTTAAGGTTCAGCTAGAGGGCAAGGGATATGAGGTCTGGGCTCCAGAGCTGCCTAATAACCACACCCCGAACCGGCAGGTTTACAATGATTTTTTGCTTAGTAGCCGATGGGATTTTACGGATAACTTGGTTATCGGCCACTCCTCGGGCGCCGTCTCTGTCTTAAACCTACTTGAAGATGAACGTTGCCCACATATAAGTACCGCGATTCTGGTGAGCCCATGGACTGATTCCGAGAGAGCTAATCTAGGGGCTGCCGGCTTTACGATCGAGATATTTAAAGATCTTTTTCCAAAAGGAGGCTTTAAGCTTGGCTTAATTAAACAGAAAGCGGATAACTTTTTAGTTATCCATGGTGATAACGATCCATATTGCCCTTTGGGGCAAGCGGAAACATTAGCGCGAGAGCTAGATTGCGACATTATTAAAGTTCCAAATGGACTACACCTTACTCAAGGAGCCGGTTTTTACGAATTGCCGTGGCTCACCGAAGCGATGAAAGAACGGGGTTGGTTGTGAGCGAGCCCCTGATTCAGATTGTAGACGAGCACGATCGGCCAATTGGTGTAGCTAGTATAGAAGAAGCTCAAAATGAGGGGCTGATACAACAAATCTCGCGAGTCATGGTTGAAGACGAGAACGGCAATATTTTGCTCCAGAAAAGAGCAGGGCATAAGCGGTTATTCCCTAATCGATGGGACAACTCGGTGGCTGGTCACGTAGATGAAGGTGAGGATTATCTGAAAGCCGCCTTCCGCGAAATGGAGGAAGAAATCGGCCTAAACGGCGTTGAGTTGCAAGAAATTGGCTACTTTTATACATCCTTTATGTTTAATCACATGAAACTTAATCAGTTCCAGAGAATTTACAAAACAGTTATTTCACAGGATACCGGTTTTAAACTTGATCCTGATGAGGTTTCAGAAGTTAAGTGGTTTACCAAGGCGGAGCTGCGCGACTTATTAGCTACTCAATCTGATTCCTTGACAGTCGGGTTAGCCGAAACGCTTAAACGTTTCTATTCATGAAGATAACGGCCATTAAACAGCAGCAGAAGCGAGCTGATCGTTATTCGGTTTTTGTGGAAGGCAAGTACACCTTCTCGCTTAGCGAAGCGGCTTTACTAGAATTGAAGCTGGCATCAGGCCAAGAGTTGAGCCCAGAGCAGGCCAAAGAATTTAAAAAAATATCGGCTGACGACAAACTTTATAATCAAACTTTGCGTTGGGCGGCCATGCGTCTGCGCACAAAATGGGAAGTTGAGACCTACTTAGAACGCAAACAGGCCTCCCCTGCCCTTATTGAATATATACTTAACAAGTTAAGTAATATTGAATTGGTGAATGACGAGAAGTTTGCCAAGGCCTTTGTGAATGACCGGCAACTGCTCCGCCCTACCTCGAGGCGTAAACTGATTTTGGAGCTTCATAAAAAACATGTTGGTGATGAGCTGATCCGAAAGGTCATGGAAGGGCATGAACCCGAAGATGAGCAAGCAGCGCTAAGTTCGATTATTGAGCGTAAACGTCGCCAGTCTAGATATGAAGATGATTTAAAGCTCATGCAATACTTGGCTAGACAAGGCTTCAATTACGATAATATAAAGTCGGCGCTTGGCAAAAAATAGGTCCGTTAGCCGTTTTTAGGTATAGAATGGTTTTGATGCAACCACTTATCGCCATTACCACCGATAAGATCCTAAGGAGTGGCGATGAGTGGGTACCTGCAGCCCACGGCCAATCCCATACTTACCCCGATGCTGTAGTCCATGCCGGTGGCGCGCCATTCTTCATTCCGATAATTGATAATGAAGTGGTGCTTCGCAAGTTGTATGAGCAATGCCACGGCCTGATGCTATCTGGCGGTGGCGACATCGATCCGGCCTTATATAGAGCCAAACCGTTGCCTCTACCCAAAAAGTCGCATCAGATGCTTTCACCCCAGCGCGACAGGCAAGAGCTGTTGCTGTTGAAATGGGCCCTTGAAGACGACAAACCGGTATTGGGAATTTGCCGTGGTATGCAACTGATCAATGTGGCACTGGGCGGTAGCCTGTATCAGGACCTTGCCACTGAAATGCCGGAAGCAGCCAATCACGAGCTGTCTGCCCTGCAAAAAGATTTCAATCACCTGGCGCACACCTTAAAGATCGACTCCGACTCAAAGTTGTCACATATATTAGGCACTGATGCGGTAAAAACTAATGCCCTGCACCACCAGGCAATCAAACAGCTAGGTAAGGGTCTGGTGGCTACGGCTCACGCTGAAGATGGCATTATAGAGGCCATCGAGCTGCCGGATAAGCATTTCGTAATTGGCGTGCAGTCACACCCCGAGACCCTTGAGATGGCTACCGAAATCTCGTGGAATAAGCTTTTTAAGGCCTTTGTGAAGGCTGCAGCCGCTTAAGCAATGGCGGCTGGCGCCGTTGCCGGCGAGTTTTTAACCAGTTCGTTAATAATGATGCGCTTGGGGGTGATTTCGTTGATTTGCGTACGGTCAATGCTTAAGCTACCACCGGTCAGGCTTTTGAGAACCGACCGAGTTACATAAATCTTTTGGATGTACATAGTAGTGGTTTCGGTGGCATAGTCGCTGACCTTGCCAACCTTTTCTTTACTGACTGTCACCACCTGCTTACCAATCAGCTCAAAGTTTATTCCCATGACTTTTTTCAGGCGGACTAGCTCGTCGGGCTCGACCAGGACCTCATGGTCGTTGACAACGTAACCCTTGGGCATGATGTCACGTATATCTTGGTAAAGCAGAACAAGTTGCTTTTTGCTAAAGCGGTCAACACAGTAAAAGCCCTCGACTTTAAGATTGTCTGGATTGATAATCGGGGCGCTGATAGTGGCAATTGGCGCGCCGGTCCTTAATGAAAGGACTTGCTTATTTAAAAGGCTAGAGCTTAGAACTAGCATACCTCTAGTATATCGCGCCAATTATTAAAAGATTTAATAATTGAGATACTTTTAAAGCGCTACTGCTTGCTCTATTGAAACCGACGCCCGTACAATCACTGGACTATGCGGCGGACTAAGCGACCTTCACAAGTTCTCATGACAGCCATACTGCTGAGTGCTTTGTTGGCCGGACAGTTCCGATTAGTAGGCGTAGCAGCTGAGGCTAATGCTCCCTCCCTCGTCATTAGCCAGCTCAAGATGACCAGTAGTAATGGCCAGTTCATTACACTGTACAACCCTACCAATACTCCACTGGACATGGGCAAGTACCAGCTGGAGTATTTCAACAACTATGACCTAGCCAAGGCAACCAGCAGCAAGCTGATCTCGCTTACCGGCTTGGTACCGCCGCATGGTTATTTTATGGTTAGCGATAGCTCGCAGATGCTTTGCTACCAATTAACGGTTGATTCGGTTTCACTTGGTTTGTCGAGTACGGCCGGTATGGTTGAGGTACTGGCATACAACCAATCGGCCGCCGGCAGTTCAGCCACCCCGGTTTTGCAAGATTTTGTCGGTTGGTCCAAAACAGCTGCTTCGGGTGCCCAGACCTTGCCGAGCAATACTAGTGCCTTTTTGCAACGCCAACCGGCCGACTCGAGTAATAATCCGGTAGTTACTATTCCCGGCAGTGGCAGTTGGCAGGCTGTGCAGCCTAATGCCACAGATGCCTGCTCATTAGTTACCAGCGGCTCCTCTTCCCCCGTAATAACCGGCCTTAGTCAACTATTAACACCTACCGAACCGCCAGCCACTTTTATAAATCAGTTAAATGACACACCAGCTACCTACGATGGCCAAATGGCACCGTTAGTTACCGAAATCTTGCCTAACCCTATTGGTACTGGCAATGATGCTGTCGACGAGTTCATAGAAGTCTATAACCCGAACGTGGCCGACTTTGACTTCAGTGACTTTAGCTTGCGAGTCGGCACCACCACCCTACACGACTTCAAAATACCTAGCGGCACAATTCTGCCTGCCCAAAGTTTCACCACCTTTTATGCCGGCACCACGCATCTTAGCTTGAGCAATAGTGGCGGCCAAGTAAGACTGCTTGATCCGACCGGAATTACTCTAGGTTCTACAGAGGTTTATGGCACGGCCAAAGATGGCCAAGCCTGGGCCCTAGCTAACGGTAAATGGTACTGGACCACCCAACCGACTCCGGGTGAACCAAACGTAATTGATGCGCCTCCAGCCAGCGCTACCAAGGCTAAACCTAAAACAAGCAGCGGTAAGAGCTCTGCTAAAAAGTCCACTTCAACCAAGTCAAAGTCGGCTAAGGCGCCTAAATCTAAGAAAGCTAAAAAACCCAAAACAACCGCTAAATTAGCCAGTAGCACTACTCCGGCGCCAGCTCCATCAACACCGATTCACTCCTCAACACTTGTTGTAATTGCCGGCCTCGCGCTACTATACGGAGCATATGAGTACCGCGCAGACCTGGCAAACCGTTTCCACCAACTTAGACGACACCTTAAAATTGGCCGAAACGATAGGCCGCAGGTTTAAGGGGGGTGAAGTGGTTGAGCTAATCAGTGACTTAGGCGGCGGTAAAACAAGCTTCGTCCGCGGGCTAGTAGCCGGTATGGGCAGCCATGGTCATGTGCATAGCCCAAGCTTTACTCTTAGCAATGAGTATAAGGCTAAAGGCCTGACCCTACACCACTTCGATTTTCACCGTTTAAATGAGCCCGGGATTATGCGGAACGAGCTAACTGAAATTATTCAAGATCCTCAAAATGTGGTGGCAGTTGAGTGGGCCGACATTGTAGAAAACGTATTACCTGCCCAGCGTTTAGTTGTCCGAATAACTCCAACTAGTGACAACGAGCGACAGGTTATTTTCGAATATCCTAAAGAGTTAAAGTACCTAATCCCTAGCAATACTTAACATGTTAATTTTAACTATTCGTACTGATAAGCCTGAAGCTGAATTAGGTTTATTCGAAGACCAAACACGGCTGGCCTACTTCACTTGGCCGGCACACCGCCAATTGGCCGAGACAATCCATTTAAATATTAAGGAATTGCTAAGCAGCTACCAAAAAGACCTAAAAGATGTTGAGGCTATAGCTGCTTATAAGGGTCCAGGCAGCTTTACTGGCTTGCGCATCGGCCTTAGCGTGGCCAACGCGCTGGCTAGCGGCCTTAATATTCCGATTGTAGCGATGGGCAAAGAAGACTGGATTCAAGAGGCGATAGCCCAGCTCATGAAAGGCCAAAACGACAAGCTGGCGTTGCCGGAGTATGGGTCTCCGCCTCACATTACACAGCCTAAGCATTGACCAAACTTCCAAATCAAGCGTATATTTAAGGCAGGAATTGTTGGTCTTTCGAGGCCCGGTCCTTACAGAACTCTAAATTTAACTTGATATCCAGGTAGTGAGGGCGGCTAGTGAAGTGATAGCGATTGCCAGCCCCAGCTATCTGTAGACAGGGAGGAAATATGTTAGAAGCTTTGCTAGCTATTGCAGGGCTATTTGTTGGTTTTGGTGCCAATGTGGCCATTACCAGGCAGCGGCAGGGTGCCGCCGAAGAAAAAGCCCAGAAAGAATTATCTAAGGCTAAAAAAGAAGCCGAAAAGCTGGTTGATCAGGCCCGCGAAGAGGCCAATAAGTCTGTTGAAGAAACGCGCAAAGAAGAGCAGTCGCGCCGTAAAGAGTTGAAAGAACTTGAACAGCGTATGGTGACCCGCGAAGAAGCGCTCGATAAAAAATTAGACGACCTAGACAAGCGTAATGAGACCCTGCGCAAGAGTGAAGATGAGGCCGATCAGCTCAAAAATGAAATCCGCGACATTCGCACTAAGCAGCAAGACAAACTAGAGAAGATTGCCAAGTTAAGTAAGGCTGATGCCGCCGACAAGCTGATGCAAATGACGGAGCGCGACATTAAAAACGATTTGCTTGGCTTGGTTAACAAGCTACAAAACGAGGCTCGTGAAAATGCCGAAGAACAGGCGGCGCTAATACTGACCACGGCCATGGAGCGCATGGCCAGCGAAGTAACAGCTGAGCGCACCATCACCAGCCTGAAGCTCGAAGACGAAGAAATGAAGGGCCGTATCATCGGTAAAGAAGGCCGTAACATCCAGGCGTTGCAGCGGGCTACGGGCGTAGACATTATGGTTGATGACACGCCAGGCTATGTGGTCCTATCGAGCTTTGATCCGGTGCGCCGAGAAGTGGCGCGCCAGGCCCTCGAGATGCTAATGAAGGATGGCCGCATCCACCCTGGCCGCATCGAAGAAGTTGTCGAGAAAGCCCAGAAGAGTGTCGAGAAAGACGTCATAAAAGCCGGCGAAGACGCTGCCCGTGAAGTCGGGGTAATTGGCATTCCTAAAGAAATCTTGCAACTACTGGGCGAACTAAAATATCGCACCAGTTATGGCCAAAACGTACTAAAGCATTCCACCGAAATGGCTCATTTAGCCGGCGTAATTGCCGAAGAACTGGGTGCCGACGTTAAGACGGCTAAGTACGCTGCCCTGGTGCACGACCTAGGCAAGGCTCTGACCCACAAAATGGAAGGCAAGCACCATCATATTAGTGGTGAGATTTTACGTAAGTACGGCGCACCCGAAGAAGTCGCCTTGGCAGCCGAGCAGCACCACGACGATGTAGAGGCCACCAGCGTCGAAGCTTTGATAATTCGCACAGTCGATGCCATCAGCGCCTCCCGGCCGGGTGCCCGCAACATCAGCGCCGAGAACTTCGGCGAGCGTATGCGTGACCTCGAAAACGTCGCCAATGGCTTCCCCGGTATCGATAAATCCTACGCCATTAGCGCCGGCCGCGAAGTGCGCGTATTCGTTAAGCCAGAATCAATCGACGATCTTTCGGCCATCAAACTGGCCCGTGACATTGCCACTAAAATTGAATCGACTATGCAGTACCCGGGCACCATCAAGGTCAACGTCATACGCGAAACCCGCGCTATCGAATACGCCAAATAAGTCGTGAAAATTCTATATGTCGGCGATGTGATGGCTGAAATGGGCCTGCAGGCGGTAGAAAAAGTCGTGCCTAAATTGCGTCAGCAAAAGCAGGTTGATCTGGTGATCGCCCAGGCCGAAAACGTTAGCCAAGGCAAGGGCACTACGCCTAGAGACTTCCAAAGACTCAAACAGGCCGGCGTCGACTTTTGTACTGGTGGAAACTGGACGCTCTTTCGCGAAGAAATTTTCCCGCTGCTTAACGACCCGGCCCAGCCAATCATCCGCCCAGCCAACTACCCTGAAGGCACGCCTGGCCTGGGCTGGAAGTACGCGGATAAGGTTTTGATAATTAGCTTATTGGGCAAAATCGTTGGCAAAGATGCCGACCACCCCATGGATAACCCAATGCAGGTAATCGACAAAATTCTAGAAGAGCAAAAAGACGCTCCAAAAGCGGCCACCGTGGTTAACTTACACGGCGATTTTAGCAGTGAAAAAGTAGTCATGGGCCATTACCTCGACGGCCGAGTTACGCTAGTGGTGGGCGATCACTGGCACGTGCCAACTGCCGATGCGCGCCTGCTGCCTGGCGGTACAGCTCACATCACCGACGTCGGCATGTGTGGCTCACTCGACTCGTCGCTCGGCATATCTTTCGACAGCGTCATTCCTCGCTGGCGCGACGGCGCTCAAACCCGCAATATTCTCGAAACCAAGGGCCTAAAACAGTTCAACGCCGTATTAGTAGAAACTAACCAGCAGGGACTAGCTACGTCCATCGAACAAATCCGTCAAATATTCTGATATAATTAACCTCTGTTGTAGACAGATAAGACATCGGGGTGTGGCGCAGTTGGCTAGCGCGCCGCGTTTGGGACGCGGAGGTCGGAGGTTCAAGTCCTCTCACCCCGACCACGACAATCGGCAGACTAAATTTTCGGGGTGTAGCGCAGCTTGGTAGCGCGCGTCGTTCGGGACGACGAGGTCGCTGGTTCAAATCCAGTCACCCCGACCAGACCGTACTAACCTACAAGCTCTTTGTAATAGACGGATAACTGGATTGTTTTGAGAGTTCCTAAATAATGGGTAGTTGGAGCGATTCTCCTGTATTTATTTTTCAGTTCAGGTATCAGTCTCTCGATTCTATCCGCATTTGTTCCAAAACCATTAAGGATTATTGTCTCTTCTTTTACTCCATATCTTAGATTTTTTTCAGACTTCTGAGTCAATTCGATAAGTATGTCTGCTTCGTTTAGGCCGCTGTGTACAAATATTGCGAAGGGGAGTTCTTGAATAATTTGTTCGTACTCGCTTGAAAAATCTGCTTCATCGAATGATTCTTGAGCGGATAGTGCCTCGTAAAGCGGTTTTATGTGCGTAGCAAAATAACCTCCAGATGCTAAATTAAGAATGTTCTTCCCTCGGTCGCCATATCTCTTAACTACATCCGCTTTTACTTGCTGTGCCTTCTGTAGATCATTTTCTAGTAGGAATGCTTCATAAAGTCCGGTTTCTAAAAGACGATAATCAAGCTCACTGATTTTTCCCTTAAAAAACACAAGTAGGCTCTTAGTATCAGGGTGTGATTCGAAATCCTTGTAGCTATTGAGAAGGTTTTGAGAGTCTTGTTGCAATAGAATTATCTCTTCTTTCTCAAAAGCAGGCAATAACGCTTCCTTTAATTGTTTTACTATTTCAGGCGAAATTTTATCAGCATTACCTAAATTAAATATATTTACATTGCCTTTGTTCTTAAACGTGACTGTTTGAGTTGTTTTATTGGCGGCTTTAATTACGTTGGTATTTGGATTAGCAGTCAAATGAATCGCCGCATTAACCTTCGCAGAAATCAGCCCCTTAAGGACATTAAGCCACTCCATGAATTAATTAATCCTTGTTGTTTGCGAATTGTAATAAGGAAGGTAGATCTTTAGTAATAAAGATCTCGGAACCTTTTTTTATGCCCGCGAAATCCTTTGCTAGAACTTCTTCACCATCAGGCGTTAAGACTCTTTGTTTTGAAGAGATTTCAATTATATAACCTTGTTCATCGATATCTTTACCAAAAGCCAATAATGCGATTTTTCTAGTAGTGTCGTCAAAGGTCACTGTCTTCATGATGTACTCGATTCAAGAAAGCTATATTTAATAATGGAATTGTAGCACAGTAGTATATCACGTTCGTAAGAATTCTTATACAGCCCGAGCCACAAAGTTCGGTTGGTTAACAAACGGATAATGCTACCAGATTACCAGAGGGTGGAGGAGTCTTTTTTGGCTTTTTCGGCGGCTTGCTTCTTGGCCAGCTCTTCTTGCTGCTTCTTGGCTTGGTCTTCAGCCTTCTTTTTTTGCCAACGTTGACGTTCCTCTTCTACCCGCATAGCGGCATCATCAATATAGCTCATAAAACCTCCTTATCAACTATGTTTGTAGCTTAGCCAATTCTTAAGCTTGGCGCTGTTACAAATATTACGCGTACAATAAGACGATATGCGGCTTATTTTAACGATGCTGGTGGTGTTTGTTTTATTAATGATCAACGAGCTGTGGTGGCGCGGGCACAGAGCTCATGGTGAACTTAGCCGCAAGTTTGTGCATATTACGGTAGGCAGTTTTGTGGCCTTTTGGCCATTTTTTTTGAGTTGGCGGCAGATTGAGTTATTGAGTCTGGCTTTTGTGCTGGTTGTGACTGTGTCTAAGACGCTTCATATATTTAAAGCCATTCACAGCGTGACGCGGCCAACATGGGGTGAGCTCTGTTTTGCTCTGGCTGTGGGTAGCGTGGCGCTCGTTACCCACGACAAGTGGATTTATATGGCAGCGCTTTTACAGATGAGTTTGGCGGATGGGCTGGCGGCCATTATTGGCTTGCGGTTGGGTATGAATAATCGCTATCTGTTTTTTGGCCATGCCAAAAGTGTGGCCGGAACGCTGGCTTTTTTTATAGCTTCGGTACTGATTTTACTGACCTATACGCATTATAGCTCTACTCATTTGACATGGCTGTTTATAGGCGGAGTGGCTATGGCGGCTAGCATACTGGAAAACGTGGCCGTGAAAGGTCTCGATAACCTGCTGGTGCCGCTACTAATAGCCGTCCTTCTGGTTAATCGCTAAAGGCTCGCCCGTAGAGCATTGAGTATGGCGTAGACGTTTATAACTTCTTGTAGCCAAACGCCGGTGAAAGGTGATAGTTTACCGGTAGCGAAAATCATCATCAACACCAGGCTTAAACCAAGGCCGCCAATAGTGCTTTGCCGAGCGATTCTAAAGGTTCTTTTGGCTAGAGCTACGGCTAGGGCCACGCGGCTAAGATCAGCAGCGGAAATAATTACATCGGCCGACCCACTGGCAGCCATCAAATTACGAGCACCCAGAGCAATACCAACAGTGGCGGTATTTAAGGCTAAGGCGTCGTTCGGACCGCCGCCAACGAACACCGGGCGTTGCTTAAACCCTTCAATAGTATGGATTTTGTCGGCTGGTAACAGATTGGCATACACCCCTTCTATACCTAGCTGGCCGGCCACGCTTTGAGCGGCCGCCGGGGCGTCGCCCGTCATCATAATTGCGTTGCCTAAGCCCAGTTGTTTGAGCTTTGCCAGAGCCACTTTGGCTTCAGGCCGGAGCTCATCTTTAAGGATGATCACGCCAATTAATTGATTATCTTGAGCCACATAGACAGTCGTATGTTTGATCTTTTCCGGCTGGAATTTGGCTGGCAATTCAATACCCAGTTCCCGAATATAACTTAGCTGACCAACAACAACTTCTTGGCCCTGCAAGGTGGCTTTTAGGCCACGACTAGGCTCTGTTTGAACGTGCTTGGTTTTGATCAGTTTAAGCTGTTTGGCTTTAGCAGACTCCACAATCGCTTGGGCGATAGTGTGATCGGACTTTTGCTCCAAACTGGCAGCCAGGCGCAGCACTTCATCTGGCTGGTATGAACCAAAGGCTTTAACATCTTCAACCATGAATTGGCCTTGCGTTAGGGTGCCGGTCTTGTTGAAAGCTATTAAACGGGCTTTGGTTAACCTTTCGAGCGCCGTGCTGGTCTTAACAATAATACCGTTACGGCTGGCCTTGGCTAGGCCGCCGGCTATTGCTATAGGTACTGCCGCCAGTAAAGGATAGGTTGTGGCAACTACCATGACGTCTAGAAAGCGAATAGACTGGCCGCCTATCACCCATGCCGCCGCTGCAATACCAAACGATAACAGTGTGAAGGGCAGGCTGTAAAATTCGGCCAGGCGTGTAAATGGTGCCTGGGCACTGGCGGCGTTTTTGACTAGGCGAACATACTGCTGGTAGTAACTATCGTGGACGGGCACGGTTATCTTGGCTGTAATTGATTCGTCTAAATTAATTGAGCCGCTAATTAGGTGGTCGCCGGCTTGCTTGGCTTGAGGCAAGGCTTCACCGGTTAAGAATGACTCGTCAAAATTAGCCGTGCCTTCCAATATCACGCAGTCTGCCGGCACTAGCTCGCCGGCTTTAATGACCACTTTGTCGCCAGGACGCAGCTCGTCTACGCGTACTTCTACTGTTTTGCCTTTGCGCAGTACGTTAGCCGTCTTTGGTGCGCCTTCGTTTAAGCTATTGAGCTTAACTTTGGCCTGGCGTTCGGCTAAGTCTTTCAAAATTTGGTTGCCAGTCAGTATTAGTACCATGACGATAGCCGTCCAGTACTGTCCTAAAATAACAGATGTAATAACGGCCGCAACCCCTAAAATATTGACGACGTACTTGCCAGTACGTACATCTTGCCACGTCGCCGAAACCACTGGCAGTACTTCAATAATTGCTACCACAGCTAGTAGCCGATGTGCGGCTGTGTGATTTTTAGTTAACTCCAGTACAAGACCTATCAAAATTGATAGTAAGCTAATCCAGAACCAGAAATAGTGCCTGAAACGGCGAAGCATGCGTTTATGGTAGCATAAACGCGATTGACCAACAGAGTCGCATACTATATTATGTATAGTAAATAGGTAATGGGGGCACTATGAAAGCAGCACAGATTTTTGACTATGGTGGCCAGGATGTAATGAAGACGGTTGATACGGCTGAAAAGCCCAAGGCCGGGCCCGGCCAGGTGTTGGTGGAAGTTCATGCTGCTGCCCTTAACCCTTTCGACTGGAAGGTGCGTGAAGGCCACGTCCAGGCTTATATAAAATTGGAGTTCCCGGCAATTTTGGGCGGCGATGTAGCCGGAGTGGTGGCCGAATTGGGCGGAGGCGTCAGTGGTTTTGAGGTAGGGCAGGCGGTTTACGGTTCGGCTGGTGCGGCTAGCGGTCAAGGCTCGTTGGCCGAATTTACACCAGTTAAGGCTGACCAATTGGCTCCCAAACCCAGCAGTACCGACTATGCCCAAGCTGCAGCACTGCCCTTAGCGGCTACTAGCGCTTACCAAGCCTTGGTTGAGCATGCCAACTTGCAAGCTGGCCAAAAAATCCTGATCCACGGCGGCGCTGGTGGCATCGGCAGCTTTGCTATTCAGATTGCCAAGCAATTAGGCGCGTACGTGGCCACTACGGCCAGTGCAGAGGATCTGGAGTTCGTTACCTCACTGGGTGCCGATGAAGCGATTGATTACCAAGCCCAAGACTTTGCCACCGTTATTAGTGGTTATGATGCTGTGTTTGACACGGTTGGTGGCGAGACTAATGCCAAATCTTACGGCGTGCTCAAATCGGGCGGCGTTTTAGTATCTATGACCGATCAACCAGATGAAGAAAAAGCCAAACAAGCCGGCATCACTTATGTGCACCAGTCCAGTCGGGCCACCACGGAGCGCCTTACCAAAGTAGCCGAGTTGGTAGATGCCGGCGTGCTAAAAGTTAATGTCGATAAGACCTTCTCGTTAGATCAGGCAGCTGAAGCGATGGAATATCTCAAAACCGGCCACCCCCGCGGCAAGGTCGTTGTCGAAGTAAAGTAGACCTACATAGCTTATTTAAGCCGGTCAGGGCATAATGCTTATGTATGTTTGGCTTTAACTGGGTAGACCTAATCATATTACTCTTGCTCGGTGCGGCCTTTTACGCTGGTCTTCGAATCGGCTTACTGACTTTGCTGTTGGGGTTTGGCGGGTTCTTTGCCGGCCTTTTCTTTGGCGGTTGGCTTTTCCCGCACTTGCTGCCCTTCCATGACAGAACGCTGCTAACAATTATTAACGCTAACTTGGTTTTGATACTGGCTATTTATGCAGGGCTAAAAGGCTTTGATTGGGGGCGGCAGCTGCACTTTTCGCTGAAGGGTAAATGGCACTATGTTGAGTCTGGGCTGGGCTTAACGCTTAGCTTGAGCTCTTGTTTGATTGCCGTGTGGCTGATCGGCGGCGGAATTAGCCGGCTGCCATTCGTGGGTCTTAGCAACAGCACCAGCGACGCTTTTATCGAGCAAAAACTCGATGCCCAACTGCCACCCATTCCGGCTGTTATAGCCGAATTCGACCGCCAGGCTGATCCTAATAGCTCACCTTTTTTATTCGTGCAGCCTAAACCACAAGCCGATTTTAATTTCTCGCCCGAGCAGTTTAATCAGGCTACGGCTAAAGCGGTGGCCTCTATAGTGCGCATTACCAGTTTTGGTTGTGGCGGAGTGGTCAGCGGTTCGGGCTTTGTGGTAGGCCCCAACTTGGTGGCTACCAATGCCCATGTGGTGGCTGGGTCCAAGCGCCCGATAGTCAAATATGGCGGCGCTAGTTATGAGGGCCAGCCAGTTGTGTTTGACGTGAACCTTGATTTTGCCGTTTTGCGCACCGCTGGTCTAGTAGCCGCTCCCCTTAAATTGGCTACAACTGATCTAGGATCCGACACAACTGTTGCCATGTTGGGCTACCCTGGTGGCAATTTTGATGTCCGGCCCGGAATTATCCGTGATAACCAAACAGTCTTTGGCCGTAACATTTATGATGAAGCAGTGGTGGGCCGCGACGTTTACGAAGTGCAAGCCGCGGTAGACGATGGTAACTCCGGCGGCCCGATAGTTTTAGCTAACGGCCAAGCAGCCGGCATGATCTTTAGCAAATTCGACAGTGTGCCCGGGTACGGCTTCGCCTTAACGTCCTCTCACTTAATAGACGATGTTAAACAAGCTCAAAAATCCACCCGCCGTGTTAGCACCGGCGTTTGCCTAGCCAATTAAGCTCTTATTAACTAAAAATATTTTATTCTTCTCAACCAAGATATCCATCGGACATCTTGGGGTGGCTGATGGGACTTGAACCCACGGCCTTCGGGACCACAACCCGACGCTCTAACCAACTGAGCTACAGCCACCAAACAGAGGTAGATTATACAACTTTAGCGGCCTAAAACCAACTTTAAATCTCTTCAATTCGCTGTAGACTTCGGGCGCCCTTAGCAATCAGCACATAACCAACACACATAATAGCCAACAGAACATAAATAATTAGCAGAATGGCTTGCAGCGACATTCGGTTAAGCTGCGAAGTCAGAGACTCAAATAAGCGTAAGACAATAATGGTAGCAATCACCCAACCCAGCCCAAACGCCAAGCGGCTTAAGGCGTGCTTATAAATAGGTGCCTTCGTTTTCTTGCGGTACATATAGATGTTATGGATGGCTTTAACACCTAGGTACCAGGTTATTAGCCTAGGAATGACAATACTTAAAATGATTAACCAGTCTGGTAGATAGTAAGAGGCTACGTGAACAGATTGAGTTGGAAACTGCCGCGCCGGATCGTGTATTACTAAAAAAGTGTATACCGAGCTGAAGCTAATGAATAGAATCATTACAAAGTGCGGCAATGGCACCTCTGTTCTTTTAACAATTGACAGCAACTTCTTAGAGCCCTCATAGACAAAGATAAAAGCAGCCAGCAACAAAAGGATATTAACATAATTATTAAGGTTAATCATTTCTGGCGTTGAACTGGTATGGGCCCTATAATATCCACTGGTAGCCGAGCTTATAACTGCAGAGATTGGCAACCAGAATGACAGCCAGAATAATCCTAGTGCAATCAGCCGGAAAGCCTCGCCATCTTTACCGCCCCTTATGCTTTCAGCATAAGCTTTCAGCCTTAAGTAACCGACCAGAGCAAACAGCCAAATAACTATATAAGGGGCTAGAATGGCTATGTCTAAACCAACAAGCTGACCGCCGGATATATGGTACTTGCTAAGCGTGGCCTTGTCTTGGGGTAGCAAGGCAACTAACAAAACATAAGCGAGGGAAATAAGGGCAAATAATGCGGTAATCTTCTTGTATTTGGTGATCAGCATCGGTAGTATTTAAATACTCTAATAGTATAGTCTCAACTTTTCGAAAATATACCAAAAATTTCACAGCTAGCTAATTTCCTTAAACGATTTGACTTTACCGTTCTCGTATTCAAACCTTGCTACGAAATCGTATGGGTAAGCCTCACTAATATTATGCTCGCCAAAATCTTGGCCGATATGACTAGCTTTTAAGGCTGCCATTACACCCGAATGACAAACGAGCACTATTGTTGAATTGGCATGGGAGTCATTGAGTTTACTAATAGTCTGGAATACCCGCCTCTGCATGTGGTCGAGTGATTCGCCATTAGGGGGTACGTAGTGCGTATCACTGTCTAGCCCAGGGTAAAGCTTATAAGCTTCAGCACTGTACATATTAGCAACATCACCATAATTGACTTCCCGTAAGCCGGGTAACCGCTTAATCTCTTTAGTGAAGTTCAGCTCTCGAGCTATAACATAGGCAGTAATGAAGGCGCGCCCAAGATCGCTGGAGTACATTGCATCGATATGGATATTAGCTAGTTTGGCAATTACTTTTTTAGTTGGCTCCAGGCCTGTATCGGTAAGTGGCGTGTCGATCCAACCCGAAAGGCGCCTTGCCCTATTATTTTCAGTTTCACCATGCCGGACAATGTAAAACGTGTTCATTAGTTAAGCATAACAGACAGAAATGGTGTGCCGTAGCGAGCGAAGTCCGGACTGTCAAATGTAGTAGTATACTTACCTTGTGACGAAGAATACCAACAATCGTTCATTGAGTAGTTCAGATTACTTCTTTACGGCTTTGATCGCTCTTGTTGCGGCTGTAGTTGCTTATTTGATCTTTGGAATTCTAATTTATTTTGTACCCGGCCTAACCAGCAGTCAAACCATCGGTTGGTTCAACGAGATTAATCCATTGGGTATTATGCTGGATTGGCTCGCCTTTATCGCTACATATGTTATTGTGTTTCGAGCCTGCCTTGGCAAACTAAGACGTACTCCCCGGCTAAAGAGCTCGAGAGATGGTCAACAGGCTGCCTTTAGCAAATTATCAGTTCCTCGTCTTTTGATTGCCTGTGCGTTCGGTTTGTCTATTGCCTTTGCTAGCCAGATAATATCGACCAATACAACCACCTATCAACAGATAAATTGTAATAATCAGACGCAGGCAATAACTTCATATAATTCATGCCTTCTTTCTGGAGTGGAAGCACCAACGACGGAAAAAGGGTTTCCTGTAAAATATATTTCCGTTATATCTGTAGCGAATAATTCACAGCTACAGATGGAAAGACAGTTTGACATTGCATCATTCTACATATGCAGTGTTATTTGGAGCGCCATTGCATATGTACTCATACGAATATTTTCCAGAAAGACCGCAAGCACAAAAATTAATTTCTCTGACACTTTAAGAAAGACCAAAAAAGTTCTAAAATACAAATTACTTTAGTCAAATAACAGATACAAGAAACCATGGT
>DATBED010000048.1:0-2078 GCA_036276195.1 Saccharimonadales bacterium (SeqCode)
CTGGGAATCGTGACCGAAGCCACGCTGCAGCTGGTCCAGCATAACCCGGCCGCCGAGCTGGCGGTCTTGTCGCTGAACAGTCTGGACGAACTCCACGATATTTTACCGCGGATTATCGAGCTCAAACCCAGTATTTGCGAGATGATCAATAAGACGGCTATTCACCAGATAACTCGTCTTAGCCCCAACCAGCTGAAGGGCGTGCTGGATAATCCGGCGGCCGAGATTCACTTGATTTTAGAGTTCGATGACAGCAAAGAATCCGCTCAGAAAAAGGCTATCAAAAGGTTAGAGAAATTAGCCGAGAAGTCCGGCAGCAGTTTACGAATAGCCGACAACAACGAGGAGCGCGAGAAAATCAATAAACTGCGGCGGGCCGTGGCCACTTTGTTCTTAGAGACCCGGGGTAATGCCAAAGCCGTGCCGGTCGCCGAAGATGTGTCGCTGCCGACCGCCCGGCTGGTAGATTTTTTGCACCGGGCGATAGAAATTTATGGCAAAGCCCAGCTGCAGCCGGCGGTCTGGGGACAAGCCGGCGACGGCGTGGTGCGGATGCGTCCGGTTTTAGACCTGGGCCAGATCGGCGACCGGCAAAAACTCTTTAAGCTGGCCGATATGATTTATGAGGCGGCTCTGACTATGGGCGGCAGTATCACGGCTTCGGCCGGCGATGGGCGGGTCCGGGCTCCCTATATGAAAAACGTTTACGGGCAAGAGGCTCACCGAATGATGCTAAAAGTTAAGCAGATTTTTGACCCTTACGGCATCCTAAACCGCGGTGTTAAAACAGCTACGGCCGAAGAAGTCAAAGCCCTGCTGAGGAATGAATACTCCCATCAGCACCATGAACACCTGTCGCACAACTAGCAGATAATGCTGTATAATCTCTAAAAGTGATTAAAGCCCAAAACCTCAGCAAAAAGTTCGGCAAAAAAACCGCTGTTGATAATCTAAGTTTCCAGATAGAAACTGGCAAGGTCACCGGCTTTTTAGGCCCCAACGGCGCCGGTAAATCAACTACCATGCGCTTGATGCTGGGTTTGGATAACGGCAAAGGCGCGACTACTTACGACGGCAAAGCCCTGCAAAGTTACGGCTATCCTTCCCAAATTGTCGGCATTTTACTCGAAGCCAAGGCTTTTCATCCTACGCGCACCGCCCGCCGGCATCTTAGTGTCCTGACGACCGCCGGCAATATTCCCGGCAGCCGGGTTGACGAAGTCCTGGATATGGTCGGGCTTAAGGAGGTAGCCAACGATAAACCCGGCAAATTCTCCTTGGGAATGAGCCAGCGGCTGGGTATCGCCGCGGCTATTTTAGGCAAGCCTAAGTATTTGATCCTGGACGAGCCCGGCAACGGCTTGGACCCCGAGGGCATAGCTTGGCTGCGGCAATTTCTGCGTGATTATGCCAAAGAGGATCACGGCGTATTTATATCCAGCCATCTGCTCAGTGAAATGGCCCTGTTGGCCGACAATGTAGTGGTAGTCGGCAAAGGCCGGCTGATTTCCGATACTTCTATTGATAAATTGATTGCTGGCGCCGGCTCCTCAGTCTTTGTGCGCGCCACCAACCTCGAAGCCATGCAGGCTGCGCTCAAAAAAGCTGATTTGAAATTCGAAAAAGACGGCAAAGGTCTGGCCGTTACAGGCACCAGAACTGATGAAATTGGTAAGTTGGCGCATGAAGCCGATATAACCATTTTGGAGCTGGCCGCCCGCACGGCTTCGCTGGAAGAAGCTTTCTTAGAACTCACCGAAGGCGCCGCTGAATACGAAGCCCATACCGAAAAGGCAGGTAAGAAATGATGCACACCTTAAAAGCCGAGTTTCGTAAATTGCTGACGGTGCGTTCAACATATATTATTACTGCCCTGGTAACTGCCTTTGTTATCTTCATAGCATTTTATGTCATCGGCTGGCGGATGAATCCGAAGGACCTGCATGATACGGGCCAGCTGGCCAGCGACGTTACCGGAGCTCTAAATCTGACTGTTTTCGGCGCCATCGTTGCCGTGTTGTTAATGACTCACGAGTACCGCTACAACACCATCATGTATACCCTTGCAAGCAGTAACA
>DATBED010000049.1:0-5534 GCA_036276195.1 Saccharimonadales bacterium (SeqCode)
TACCACACTGCGTAAAGAATTTAACAGAATCATAAAATAGTAAGGGTATAGTATGCAGTAAAAGCAAAATGTTATGGGGTATTTATCTAAAGATATTTAAGAATATTTAAGAGAGGAGGGCTGCTGTGTTACACCTGTCGAACGTGTTCCAGAATTTTAACCAGCGACTTAACGGCAGCTCTCATTACTCGGCTAACGCCCTAGCTTTAAAGAAACGTTCCGGCTTTGAAATTGCCGGATTTTTTATTTTGTTAGCCCTTATTTTGTTAATAGCATCCTACGTTTTTAATGGCTCGGCTCACCCCCAGCCTGTGGTTCACAAGTCCGTTCAGTCGCAGCCGGCCAGTGTAGAGCTGCAAAGCAGTCAAAACTCAGGCACTTCGCCTGATGCCAACGCTGCCCCCGTAACTCCCCAGACTAACTCTGTTTCCACGAATGTTACAAGCCATACAGACGCCAACGGCAATACCTCCACCCAAGTCTCTGTCAACGGGCAACCGGTAAGTGTGCCCCAAAACGGCTCCGTCCACCAACAAGTAGGCAATTCGCAGGTTGACGTATCGAACACCCGTAACGGCAATAGCAGCAACTTGAGTGTTAGCAATACCGACCTAAATATTGATTCCTCCTCAAATAGCAGCATAACCACAGGAGGTAACTAAAGCGGCCACTGGCGACAATGGTCAATCGACTTGAGCAAGCCGGGTGCTTTCTTGAGTCGGGTGATCATCCCGAAATAATATTAAATTAATTATTAATTAACCTATATAAGGGAGGTATGTATGAAAAGTCAAATCATTCGTGCCGCTGCAACTACCGTGCTTGGCCTCGGCCTTACTACCGGTTTCGCAGCTGCTCAATCGGGGTCCATTAGCAATGGTAACGGCATCGACTCAACAAACAAGGTGATTACCAAACTCACCAATAGCGCTGATTTTGACAATCACAACACATTGGGCGTGAACAACGACAATGATCAAACCGCGCACACAGGCAGCGCTACCGCTAACGACAATACTACTGTGGGCGGCGTTGGCACAGGCAGCGCTAGTAATAGCAGCAGCTCTAACACGTCTGTCAGTGTAAACAACAGCGGCAGTGTGTCGGCCTTAGCTGACATGGGCATGGGTGGCTCGGTGGGCGATAGCTCTATCAGCAATGGTAACGGCATCAGCTCCAGCAACTTGGTTGTAAGCAAGGTTAGCAATAGCCTAGACGTTAATAACACTAACAATGTAAGTGTTACCAACAGCAACGACCAGAGCGCCACAAGCGGCAGCGCTAGCGCTAACGACAACACAACCGTTGGCAATGTTACTACTGGTGACGCCAGCAACACGAGCTCTAGCTCGACCAGCATCAGCGTCACTAACTAGTAGCCTGGCTAGTTGACGTTGATGAGGAGAAGGGTGGTCTTCACCCTTCTCCCAGGCTGGATACTTATTAACTTAAGCAGGCAAGAGGTACTCTGATGGCAAACCTACGAATGATCTTTTCCCGACAAATTATGAGCGTCACTTTGGTTGTAGCTTTGGTAGGCTTACCATTGACTTCTACTTTGAGCGTTTCCGCCGATGATCTGGCAACTTGCACGCCGCCGCCTGCCAGCGCCGCTTTTCATTATCCAACCGGGTCGGATGCGGCCACCTTTACTTATGACTGTGCGACTGGTCTTTGGGAAAATGCCCACTTTACGCTTGACCCTGCCACGGGGGAACGTACCGCCTTAGACCCTATAGTTTACACTTGCGATTCGGCCACTAGTACTTATAACGTTACGCTGTGGGCTTACAGCCCAAGCGCTGGGGCTTTTCAGAGCTATACCCAAAACGTTGCCCAACCTCCAGTTGGTGCCACCGTAGTAGCCTGCCCGCCGCCGGCAACTCAATCTCCCATGTCCAGCAATGCTCCCGATTCAACATCCAGCTTAAGTCCTGCCTCTTCTGGTTCTAATACAACTGACACTTCCTTAAACAATAATGCCAACCTTAATAATGCCAATAATCTAACCGTCAACAATAATCTGGGTTCCACGGCGACTAGCGGTAATGCCATAGCCCTGGGTAATACAACGGTTGGTGACACTACTACAGGCAATGCCGATATCGTCGCCAGCGAAATGAACTTGCTGCAAACAGCAGCCAATTTTGGGACTAGCGGCGGCCAACCGATTACCTTTGTGGCTAACATCAATGGAGATGTTAATGGTGATTTCCTGCTGGACCCTTCGACCATAACCTCAATCCAGCCGGCCACCACAAACACCAACAATAATAACCTGAATAATAATTTAACGATCAATAATACAACCAATTCAACCCTTAACAATACGCTTAACTTAAACGCCGCCAGTGGCAACGCCACGGCCAACGACAACACCACTACCGGTAACGTTAAAACCGGCAACGCAGATGTAGTAGCCAACGTGGTCAACACTATCGATTCAGCCATTACGGCCGGTCATTCTTTCCTGGGGGTCATTAATATAAATGGCAACCTTAATGGTGACATTTTATTGCCGCCAGACTTTGTCAACCAGTTGCTGGCCGCCAACGTACCAACGGTCAATATAGTCGGCCCTGGCAATGGCTCCAGCAACACCAACAATACGACAGTTAATAACACCACCACGGTTACCAATACCAATAATCAGGGCATCAATAACAATGTAACCGCCACGGCTGCTAGTGGTGCCGCCACCGCCAGCGATAACACCACGGTTGGCGGGATCACTACCGGCAATGCCACTACTAACATTACAGCCTTTAACCTGACGGGCAGCACGGTTATAGGGTCTAACGACCTGCTGGTGTTCGTTAATGTGTTGGGCAAATGGGTTGGCCTGATTGTGAATGCCCCTCCCGGCACCACAGCGGCCGAATTGGGCGGCGGCATTACCACAAGCGGTTCCGGCTCCACCAACGCCAACAATACTACGGTTAATAATAACTCTAATGTCACTAATAACACCTCGCAGCAAATCAACAACAACATTAACGTCAACGCCAAGAGTGGAGATGCTACGGCTAATCGCAACACTAGCGTGGGCAATGTCTCGAGTGGCAATGCCGAAGATGCAGTCAATCTGCTAAATGTTCAGAACAGCACCCTGACGCTGTCTAACTGGTTCGGCATACTGTTCATTAACGTCTTCGGTAGCTGGAACGGTAGCTTTGGCATTAATACTGCCGCCGGTGACCCTATAACCAATAGTGCTAATGGAGCAGCCGGCGCCACTCCAGCCGCTTTTGCTGCCTTTAGCTTTGTGCCAAACAGCGGTAGCAGTGGCGGCTCTAGTCATGCTTTCCAAGTCTCACCTTTCATTGGCCGTGGCGGTGGCAGCACTACTACGGGTGCCGGTTCAAACACATCAATACCCGGCAGCACAATCTTGGCCGCTGCTACTACCAAAAACAATAGGCCATCCAGTACAACAGCTGCAACCGCGCCCGAGCATGTTAACTGGTTGCTGATCATTGCTAGCAGCAGCTTGTTTGCGACATACCTAGTGGCCGAACGATTGTACGCTATTCGACAATCACGGCTTAATTAAGTCCTAAATTTTGAAGGCCGAAAGCTGGCAATCAGGGCTAAATACTGGATGAACAGTACCAAATAAAACCAGCCATAGGATATGGGC
This sequence comes from Saccharimonadales bacterium (SeqCode), assembly GCA_036276195.1. Classification (GTDB taxonomy): domain Bacteria; phylum Patescibacteriota; class Saccharimonadia; order Saccharimonadales; family UBA4665; genus DATBED01. The sequence continues at coordinate 3,641 of DATBED010000049.1, forward strand.
ATTAAACCTACATACCTAAGCCTTTGCCATAGGCTCAATTGCTCGTCGTCCCAGATAGAAAAGAGCATAAATAAGCTCAACACCATCCAACTTACAACCAAGAAGGCGGGTTGGTGCAAGCTGAAGGCTAAGTATATAAAGTAAGTTAAAAATAATGGTAGCGTCAGTGCTGTTAGGTTAAGAACGGCTGCAAAGGCCAGCCCCAGCCAAATTGTAAGTTTTGAATAGCTAGAACGGCCCCCAGATAGTGCTTGTCTGGGGGCGGTCATTAAGAGCCTTAGCCGGTTGAGCTGCTGGCGATAGGCCTGCTGGGCTAAGCCATAAAACGATAACGTCGGGCCGTAAATGGGGGCATCGGCCGCGTACGCAGCGCGCAGTTGGCCGCCGCCCCGGCTTAGTAGTGGGGAGGTCGGCCAACCGGCCTTTATTAGAACGGCAAAGGCCTCTTTTGCATAAACAGTAGGGCTGTCGGGAATGGCAAAATAATCGGTGTTGCAAGCGCTAGCCGCCTTTTTAACGCGGTTGCGCAGTAATAAGCCAAACTCCTGGAGCAGGCCAGCCGTTTGTAAGTCTCGCCTAATCTTGTGATTGAAACCGAGCAGATCGAGCTCCGGCTGGCTGTTAAAGCGCAGCACGGCCTTGGCCACGGTCTGCTTATCTATAAAATTGTCGGCGTTAAGTCGTAGAATCAGCTCGCCGTGGACGTATTTTTTTTGGGCATAGCTTAGTAGCTGCCGCTGGTCGGCAGGCAACCGCTTAGCATACAACTCAATGCTTTTTTTAGGGTGTTCGGCCATAAATTGACGAACTATCCTTTTGGTACCGTCAGACGAGGCATTATCGGCTACAATCAGCTCCCATTTGCGGTAGCGGCTTTTAGTTAGGCTATTCAGGCAAGCAGCAATGGTAGCTTGGTTATTTTCAGATGTGATAATAATCGATACCAAGGGCCGGCGGCGGTAACATCTGGCGCTGGGGTGAGCTGCTTGTCGCCGCCGTAGCCTGACTTGCTCAATGTCATAAAGACTAACGCCAACAATATTTTGTAAGGCCGCCAGGGCGCTAATAATAGCAGTGATTAGTAGTAGTTGGGCAGGCATCATTGCTGGACCCTGACGAAGTTAAACCGGTACATGGTGCGCCACTCGTTCAAGCTGCCGGTACAGGTTTGAATAGTCATAACCGGTGGTCCTTCATAACTGAAGATGGAGGCGTCGTCTGGAGCCAAACTAGTGGCGCTGACGAAATTATACTCAAAGATGTGGCCGTTATCTGTATAGATAAGGGCTTGGGCGCCCACTGCCGGAGTGTTATGCCTTAGCGCCCCAAATACATAGTTATTGTTATGGCCATAAAGAAAGGTATCGCCGGCTACATTGTTAGCTAGCTGGCTAATCATGGCGTATTGGGCGTGGTAGCCGCTAAGAGTCCATGAAGCTTGGGAACTGTTATAATAACCTTGGTCGACCGGTAAGTCGATTCCCGAACCCGGGATGACTATTCGCACCGGCTCGCCGGTAATTACCGTAATGTGTTGGGCTGCCGGCAAAGACGACAGCTGAACTGCCCGCGCCAAAATTACAGCCTGTTTTTTATAAGCTGGCGGATGAACCGCCATAAAGGCAAACAGTAGCGTCAACAGATACACAGTGCTGACGCTACTGTAATAACGAACTTTCTCCACCAAAGAATGTCCGGCCTGCATGACCCGCCTCTACTTCAAGGCGTGGCGACGATAGGCAGCCAAACCGACGCGTGAAGCAGCCAAGACACCCGCCAAACCAACAACTCCGGCAATAGCCGTATCGACTGCAGTATTACTACCGGTTTCCGGCAAGCTGGAAACGTTAGAAGCGCTACCGGCAGCTGGCGACCCCGCACCACCACCCTGACC
>DATBED010000050.1:0-1580 GCA_036276195.1 Saccharimonadales bacterium (SeqCode)
CGCCGCTGGGCGCAGTATTAAGAGGCAGCGGCAATAACGGTAAAGACAAGTCCGAAGGCGCCCGTACGCTCAATGTTTTTGGGACTTATCTGCATGGTCCGTTTTTACCCAACAACCCGCAGTTTTGCGATGAGCTTATAGGAATGGCTGCCCAGAACCGCTTTGGCGAGTTTAAACCGCGGAAATTCGATGATTCTTTAGCGCTTTTAACGCGTTCTAACGCCCGCCGCCGGCGATATTAGTTGCTACACTAATACTAGTGGTATTGTCCGATCCGATTACCGAACTTAAGGGGGTGGGTGAAGAGCTGGCTAAAAAGCTGGCGGTGCTTGGTATCCATACCATAGATGATCTAATCGATAATTTTCCGCGCCGCTACGAAGACTACTCTAACGTAGTACCGGTTGCCGACTTACGCCCGGGGCCGGTGACAATCAAAGCTAAAATCAACTCGGTAGCCGGCCGCTACGTGCGGCGCGGCATGCACATAACAGAGGCGATTGCCAGCGATAACTCCGCTAGCCTCCGGCTAGTCTGGTTTAACCAGCCTTACCGCGCCGGGGCCATTAAACATGGCCAGGATTATTATATTGCCGGCGAATACGGCTTGCGCCGCCAGCACTTTAACATCACCAATCCATCAGTTGAGCTGGTCAGCGATTTTCCGGTCAATTCGGCCCGGATAATTCCGGTGTATCGGGAGACTAAAGGCCTGAAATCATTTACTACCCGGAAACTGCTAAGAGAGGCTCTCCAGCAGGATGAGGTCTTGCCGGAGCATTTGCCGGCCTGGCTGGTCAAAGAGCAAAGCCTACTGAGCTATTCCGAAGCGATCGCCGAGATCCACTTTCCCAGTTCAGCGGCAGCCCTAGCTAAAGCTAAAAAACGCTTGGGCTTTGAAGAGATATTCGAACTCACTTTGGCGGCCCTGCTCAATAAACAGGCGATAGCTAGCGAAAAAAGCCTGGCAATTGCATTTAACGAGAAACTGGCTCAAGAGTTTGTGGGCAACCTGCCGTTTAAGCTGACTAACGCCCAGCGCAAAGTCGCTTGGCAAATCTACCAGGATATGGCTAAAACCGAGCCCATGAATAGGTTAGTAGAAGGCGACGTGGGCAGCGGCAAAACAGTGGTAGCGGCTATGGCTGCATTGATGGCCATGGAGCAGGGATTCCAGGCTGCCCTGATGGCGCCCACCGAAATTTTAGCTCGCCAGCACGCCGAGACATTCCTTAACTTGTTGAGTAATGTCGGTTACGGCCAGCAGGTCGGATTGCTGCTGGGCAGCCTTAAACCGGCTCAAAAACAGCTGGCCCAAGCCAAAGTCGCCGACGGAACGATAAAACTGATAGTCGGCACCCACGCCTTGATCGCCGAGAAAGTCGATATGCACAGACTAGGACTGATTGTTATTGATGAACAGCATCGTTTCGGCGTGGAGCAGCGCAAAAAACTGCAGGCCAAAGCCGGCCATATGCCCCATGTCCTGCATATGACCGCCACGCCGATACCCCGCAGCCTGGCTCTTACCCTTTATGGCGAACTGGATGTTTCGGTGCTGGACGAAATGCCGCTCGGCC
>DATBED010000051.1:0-19883 GCA_036276195.1 Saccharimonadales bacterium (SeqCode)
TACTAAGCTCTATGACCACGTTATTGCAGCTCTGGAATCAGTCGTCGGGCCTGATAGAACCACCAAATCACCGCATGGTACCTTTATCTCTCACACTGCCTTGGCCTACACCAAGACCCACGACAAAGAGCAAGAAATCCATGCTCAATTGGTGGCCTCACCCGTGAAACCTACTGCCTTTAACGCGACAAGTTTATCGCTGATCAAGCAATGGCCGACGGACGGCCATTACGAGTGGGAAGTAATCAAGTACATTGCTATTGGCGAGCAATAACTTCTGGTGTGTAAGGGATTACCCGTGGTTCTCAGCATTCAGGCATATGGCCGCTAACCTGAGCGTAAACAGCTGTCGCAAAGTACTCATGACCGCCGGCGTAAGCCAACACCCGACGCTTCAAAGGCCGTCGTAGCTTTTCTGGTTTAGATGGGGCAATAGCTTCTGCTACGGGCACGGGTATCTCCTATTACATAACAATGATATAGAACTATAGCAAAGATATGCTCTGACAAAAGTTAAATATTACACACTTTAGAAACGTAATCTTAATATGCTGGAGGCTATAGTGGTATCTATTGAAACCGCATTAAATAAAGTGTCGGACGGAAAGACGTTTATCTTCGTTACCGCACGATTAACTATAAATGAAAGGCACGTGGTAAAAGTTCGCTCAACGCAAATTTGCCAACCCCTTCTATAAGCACTGCTGCGTCTTCATCCATAAACTCTCGCATTACTTGACGACAAGCTCCGCAAGGCATTAGTGTATCGGGGTCTGACGGGTTACCTTTTATACAGTGCACTGCAACGGCACCTAATTCTTTGGAGCCAGAAGTTACGGCTTTCGCAATTGCAACTCTTTCTGCACAGAGACCAGAAACGAAACTTCTATTCTCAACATTACAACCGGTAAATATTCTTCCATCAGTACTTATAACAGCAGCGCCAACAGGAAAGTTAGAATATGGACAGTATGCATTAGTTGCGGCAGATGTAGCTTGAGCTAATAAATCCTTCTCTAATTCAGCACCTATTAACATGTTCAAACAATAACAGCGTATTTGAAATAAATCAAACCCACTATAAGGAAAGAGAGCTCACTCAATCGGCGCCTCTCGCCTTAATACCTCATACCTCGCCATCTATTACATCGGCCGAACGGTCACTAACCAGTCCCTCGGTAAGGCCTCCTAAGCCTATTATTGTAGTCAGTGTGTCGCGGCAACGATAAGGCCGTTAAAGTTACGGCTGACTATACAATGGCCGGTAATGCCGATCGTCACTCCCAATGCACTCGCCCCCGAAAGACGCAAAAAACGAGACTCACTCCTTAAGGTGCTGGCTCGTGCTCGAAGTTCTTCAACGGTTTCACCCATAACTTAATTATGGCAAAGTAAATTTATAGTGCAAGCAAAGGCATCTTGACCATGACTCAATTAGCCGTCTTCGGGGCCTGGTATTTCAGGCCTCTTATAATCTACGGCGACAACTGCTGTGCCTACTATCACACCTATCACACCTAGGAGTAGTTCACTTCCGTCTTGCTTATAGGCACTCTGTAGCTCTTCTGCTCGATATAAATTACCGGCATTTTGGGCCGCCTCGCTCGCTTTGCGGGCATCGTATGCGGCGATACCTCGCCATACCGTACCGCCTGCCCCTGCCGCTAGTATACATAAGCCAGTCGCCGTCAAGCTCGAAAGTCCGTCCCTATAATGACTAAAACGATTACGGTTAACACCATTAGCTTCGGATTTCATAGATAAGAGTATTATACCACTATAGTAAATAACTGCTAGGGCCGATTAAATATCTTCCTTAGTTAACAAGGCTAGTTTCCGTAGCGTAGTAATCTTCCTACTAATAATAAACGGGAAAACCAGTGTCATGACTGCAAAGATTCCAAAGGCCGCCCACTTACTGCCTTCGTAGAGCAGTAATGACGCACAGCCAAAGACCACTGTCCTGCCAATATTACCGTAAAATTCGGAGGCTCGCCAAAAGCCTATATCCAGCTTTACAAAGTCCATGGGAACGGCAAACCTAATCGGCAAGGACAAGTTGTCTAAAACAGCGTATACTCCGCCGATAATAATTAATGCAGCCAAGTCCTTAAGACCGGGCATGACCATAATTAACACGCTCATAACAATCAAGATTGGATATAGTATCTCAACCCTCTTCTTGGACTTATCCGAAACGTGGGATAGAAAAAAAGATACCACTAAGCTTAGTAGAGCCAGGTAACTCTCTAAACCACCAACCTGATACTGTGATCTTAGAAATAGCAGTACATAAATAGCTAAAAAGTTACCTTGAAAATAGTGCAGCGCCCCGTCAAAGAAAGTAATTAGTCTGAAGCCTTTAAAGGCTTTATCGGCCGAACGAAAACTTTCGTGTAAGCTGATATCTAGATTTTTGCCCCGTAAGTAAAGCAGTGGCAGTAAGGTGAGTATGACTGTTATAAAGAAGAGTGCTCTATAACCTAAACCGCCAATGATGAGTGAGCCGAGTGGCGGCAGTACAATACCGACTAACGGCCCCAGAATAAAGTAAATCGATGAGTCTTTAGCATGGTTATCATGGCTGGATTCTAGAAAGAAAACGTAATTGAGGGAAACCCAGAAAAAGCCTAAACATAGGCCATTAAAGATTCCGTAGAGGATAAATGAGTACTTATTAAAGAACAGCAGCGACAGCGCCATGCCGGTATAAGCCAGCGAACCATATGTTAAGTATCTTTTTATATTCCAATTATTAGATAGAAAGACAATAGGTAGTGAAGCAAGAGGCGTTATGGCCCAGATCAGTATTATTTTATAGAGTTCGACACCGTGGATCTTGAAATAGAAAGCCGCAAAGCCGAGGCCTAAATTACTAGACAACTGCACTAAAAGATTTAGAATCGATCCTTTTTGAAGCCTACTGAAGTAATTGCTAATACTAGGAGTTTGCTTTATAGATTTCACTTAAGAAGTATATCAAGCCCAAAACTACCTACTTGCTTAAATTTTTAAGTCAAGTCTCTAAGCTTGCAAACCCTTAGCGTAACAGGAGACCATTTTATTCGGTTTTGTTATGATTTAACTAAGATGAAAGAATTACTGGCACTAAGTGCAACTGCACTAATAGTTATTGCTTATCTACCATACATAAGGGATGTATTGAATGAGAAAACGCACCCCCATGTCTATAGTTGGTTTATCTCCGGATTGTTAACGCTGATTGCCTTTGGGTTGCAAGTCAGCAAAGGCGCCGGTTGGGGAGCTGTTCCGACGTTTGTCGCTGGGTTAGCAGGACTACTCATTTTTATATTGTGTTTCATCAAGCAGCGCTCGCCTATCACTAAGTCAGACACGTTCTTTTTTCTGTTTGCTTTAATCGCAGCTGGTCTTTGGTTAATTGCCAATCAGCCGGTGCTGTCTGTCATACTAATATCGCTAGCTGATATTCTGGCATTTATTCCAACATTCCGAAAATCATGGAAGAGGCCACATCAAGAAACGTCATTTACTTATTTCGTTAATTCTCTTAGGTTTACTTTAGCGACTATTGCTGTGCAGAAGTACAGCGTAGTTACCGTGCTTTATCCCGCCTCTGGAGCTATTGCTGACGCCTTTACCGGCACTTATCTACTGGTTCGCAGACGTAATCTAGATAGTGAGCAATCATAATGCCGCTAGGTTTTTTGTACGCAGTAGTGGCTACCGTCTGTGAGACTATTGGTAAGACCATCGATAAACTGAACTTTGGGCGTAACCACATTGCTGCGCGCCAGCAGATGTTCCTGGTGTTTACGGGCATGTTCCTGTCACTTTTAGGTTACATTGTGGTGAGCAGGCAACACTTTCCGCATTTCGCACTTATTTCCTTCGGCTTGATGCTGCTAATCACGTTGGTTTCATTTGCCGGCAACACTCTGGATTATGTGAGCCTCAAGGTCAATGACTTATCGCTGCGGGAACCAATGTTTAATTTTGAGCCGATTCTGGCCGGCCTGGCCGGTTATATCTTCTTTCCGAAAGAACGAAAAGCAACTGCGCTAGTCGCCTTCATACTGGCGATGTTTATTGTTAACTATGGAACGCATCGCCGAAAGCTGCGCAAATCAGAAAGAACCGGCATGTTCTACTTTCTGCTGGCGACTATTCTCTATGCTCTGCAACCGAGTATCTACAAAGTAACGCTGGAGTATATTAGTCCGCCCTGGATCGCTTTCTTGCGGGTGGCGGCTATTTTAGTGCTTGTCACGATATTCTTTGGCATCGGCAAAAGAAACTACACGCCTAAAAAAGTTAGCTACGGCTTAACGTCTGGCGTAATCTATGCGGTGGAGGCCATTGCCAGCCTCTACGCTATAGATAAGCTAGGTGTTGTCCGGACGGCACTTTTGACTCTGCTCGGTCCGGCGCTGATGTATCTCTCCAGCTACTTCATACTTAAAGAAAAGGTCCGCAAAGGGGAGCTTATATCCAGCATTTTACTGGTGGTCGTGGTGTTAGTGGGGGCATTCGCTTAGATGTGCAAGTTTTTCTAAACAAACTCATTCTGTTTCTTGAAAAGTTCCTTTAGTCAGTCCATTAAACGTGCAACACGCCAGGGTAATCAGACGGTAAGCTACTCTGATATACTGCTGCTTCTACGACGCGAATATTTTCTACACTCACGAAGTGCCTATCATCGGGAAGCCATAAACCCATTGTGGCCTCTAGAGGTCCTCGGCCTAAACGCATGGCGATGGCCACGTCTTCTTCCGTTAGGTTCTCAAACAAGTATCCTTCTGTCGACTTAACCCCAACTCGTACTACATCCTCAGCTACAAAAGCCACCGCTTCTTTAAAAGGATCAGGGCCAGCCTGGTCTTTCAGATCTACTAATTCAGCCTCAGTAGCAGCGAAAATCGCCACCTGATTCCAGTTTCGTCGTAACATAGGAGCTCTTGGATCACCGGGCACTATTGCGGTATCTCTGATGTCGTGAGAAATGCCTTGAGAAAACCAATCTGTTTGACGAAAAGCGGGTGACCTTGAGCCTGTCGTCGCTCTTACGACTTTACTCCCGAGAGCGGTATGGCCGAAAGCGTTTAGAAAGCGTTCCCCTAAATCCAAGACCACTTTGCTCTCTGAGAGACGTAATTTTTCTGGTTCGGCCATAATTATGCCTCGTCTTCAGGTTTTTGCTCAGGATCTGCCATTTTTAGCTCTCGCCCTCTGGATGCAGCTGTCGCTTTACAGCCTGAGCTACATCTTCTACTGACACGTCGCTTTTAATTAGGTGTGGCTTAGGCTCGTATGGCGTTGTGCCTTCAGCGCTCACAAATCTTTTTAGCTCAGGCACCCAAGCCATCTCACTAGAATGATCAAATGACGGAACTGCTCGAGGATCCATATACGGTAAACTCAATGCAGCTTCTGCCTTCGAGGGAATTGAGCTACTAAAGCCGGGCACGGGCTTTCCACCTCGTGTAGCATTGCCGTGTTCATCAATTAGTATCATGGGCTCTCGTCGTACCAGTGCGGCTATCTCCTCAGCAGCATGCTCGGACTGATGAGCACGCCATGTTTCCAAATCTATTTTCTCAGCATCAGTGTATGGCTGATTATAAATGCTCTCCGGATCGGGCAGCTCACCTTTGCTCATATCAATATTATACTAATTTAGTCGATAGAAAGCAATAGCACAATATGTAACTGCTCACACCTCGCCATGTTAAACTGAATGTAGTTTTCAAAAACAGAACCAAAGCTGTATGGCTAACAAGAAACTGTCCCAAAAAGAACGTTAATGGGACGCATGCTATAGCCGACTAATTGTCAGTACTGAGTAACCAATTTGCAACGCCTGCTCGAGCCCTGAAGTTGATACTACATTGAACCCTTCAAATGGTTTAGGCGATCCAAAGTTTTTAACTCCAGCATCTGGAATGAGTACAATTTCCGGTGCATCTCTTCTTTGTATCTGTTCATGGCACACAGCGCCTAGACTTTCTAAAACTTCTTTACCTCTGTCGGTAACACACGGATGGACTTCGACTATAAAGCCTGAAAAGCCTTCTTTTTTAATTCGACGTACGCTAGTATACGGCTTATCATCCTCGGCGGGATCAACAGTAACCGATTCCGATCTAGTCGAGCTAATTCTTTCCTCTGTAAATTCGCCCATAGTAACAACATAATGAGCTTTACGTAATTATTTTGCAACCTTAAGCACAAAGCAATGGCAGTCTCATAAACGGCCGTTTTAGGGACTAATTGGTAAGTAGCTTTACGATAAAAACTTACTTGCTTTACCTTAGCCTTGGCTATCAGGTGTATCAGGTGTATCAACTTTAGTGTAACCACGAAGTACTGCCTCACCCGGCCAATCAGCTTCAGGGCAACTAAAGTATTTGTGCTGTGTGAAAACGCACTGTAGGTCTACCTATAATTCTTCTAAGGTCCGCAAAGGCGAGCTTATATCCAGTATTTTACTGGTCGTCGTGGTTGGTGGGGGCGTTTGCCTAAGCTTTTTCGATTGGTATCTCTGTCGACAGCCACACGTCGTCAGTTCGGCACTCGTAAGTGACCTTGTCGTATTCTTTATACTCTTTACCAGTGCGGAAGTTATTAGTTATCTCCCAGCGAACTTTGCGCATCGGTTTATTGCAAATAGGACAATTCATACTTCAATTATACATCTACTATTCAACCGATAAAGTTATCCCTCCCTCTGTCTCCTTAGTATGAGGATAAGCCAGATCGCTTCAAGGTAGTACATAGTCTCCACCTTGATTCGTTCTGTCTTATCCTCGCCCGTTCGACTAGAGCGGGAGGTCGACTCGCCCGGAAAGCTAATGTAATTGTTTCAAGGAGGTTTGATATGGCTATAGACAAAGACAAGACAGCAGCAATGGCTGCGAAGAACGATGTGTTTCGTGGGGAAGGATTCGGCATCAGGGTTACGCCGGGTGCGCTAGCGTTAACTAGAAAGAGCAACAAGATAGGGCTGAGGGAGCTACTGGATGTGGTGCGGGATTATAGTGACTTTAGTGAAGCTAATGATCCCTACGGTGAGCATGACTTTGGCAGTTTCGACTGGAGTGGCGAACAGCTCTTCTGGAAGATTGACTATTATGACCCGGAGCTAAAAAGATATGCAGATCCGTTGTCTGACGAATGCACGCGGGTGCTGACCGTAATGTTGGCCAGGGAGTACTAGTTGGGCACTGCCCTGAGCATGGCGTGAAACTGCTCAAAGAAGTCTGTCTCAAAGCAGTCTGTAAAACAGATAACATTACTAGTATGCAGACAATGGTTAACTAATAGCTTCTTCGCCGCCTAGAAATGAGTCGGGAACAAGGCCTGCTTCGGCAATGCTACGCTGTATTGTCCGGGGCCAAAGCTCTATTATACTTGGAGACGTAACTTCTCGACGACCTGAATCGAACGGATTTTTAAAAGCTACCACTACTCCTCTAGCGATGGCAAATAACTCGGGTCTTTCAGAATCAGGAATTAAGAATTTATCGAGGTTTTGTTCACCACTAAGGAGGGCTCTAAGTGACAAGTCAAACGCTGCGACCACCATTACATGAGCAGCAATATAATTACTTCCAATACCTCCTACAAACCAGCCTCGTTCAACATCTGACATTACTTCAATGCCGGTTCCTCGCTCGGCAGCTCCTATTGGTTTCATGCAATTTTCTCCTTTATAAAAGCAGTATAGTACGCCCGAGTTTTATAGAAAACTGCTTATGTTGTGGCGCAGCGTGATCTACGAGAGCTTTAGTGTTGTCTACGTTGCCTGATTTGGGCTGAAACTTTTGCCCACTGACTATTAACCCAGTCTCTTGCTCGCTCATGTCCGTTCGCTTCACTATAACCTTCAAAGGTTGCAACACCTTCAGCTCCTTCAGCAAAATCAGACGGCTGAGGATACGGCTCGTCCCTGACCCCGCTGAGCGTCATAAGATCATCAACTGTCGGTTCTGCGCCCTTAGCTTGGTTGTGTTCATCAGGAATTTCTTCGGTCATTTAGTAATCTCCTGGCTACACAATAACATACCTATCTGGCTTACTTGCTCGTCGAACTAATAGGTTATAGGGAAACCAATATATTTGGCTGAGTTGGCGCACTCCAAACACCTCTACTACTTGTTAAAGGGTTGTTTAAAGCCTTAAGCGTCGTCGTGCGTATCTCCAAATCATCAATACCAGTACTATCGAGGACTTTTTCTATATGCTCCAATAGTTTAGCTTCAATTGTGCTGTTATCACACACGAATAATAAGCCCGGGTACTTATTCTCGGTTTGCGCTTCCCAGTCATTTGAATCGAAATGCTCAACGTATGCCAGAAAGCGTTTTTTAAGCACGAACAGCGGCTTATTGGCCGTATACTCCAGTAAGTAGTCATTCGGTTTATCCTCACTAGGCTTCACCCGGCTGAGGTACAGATCAGGCAGTGACTCCGGAAAGTAATCGGTGCTATGTATCTCTGACTTACTGAAGATATGGAATACTCCCGGATAGGAGTCTCTGATAGCTAGGAATATCTTAAAGACCTCCAGCCGCTCATCTATAAACTTCTGATTAGCCGTCTTGTCCCTATAGATGGCATGAAGGACTTGCTGGTTCAGCCCATACTCGTCTCTCAATAGCTTTTGGGCTCTAGGGGCTAAATAATACCGAGCGCCTTTAAACTGAAACTTATAGCTTTTATCATAGTGTCTACCCAGATAGCCTTTAGCTGTCAATCTCTCTAAAGTACTGTTAGCCACTGACCTATAGCTATCATTCCTATATCTGGCTAGTAATGGTGCTGTAACAAACCTAAACTTATAGATGAGTTTTAAAACCCGAACTTGTTTATCATTTAATTTATAATCCTTGAGTGAACCAGACATGAACGTTAGATGCCTTCACGTTTAGAACCACGTTCCCAACCAATGCAGTAGTATATTTGTCTCTTTATAGTATATATAAATAAAAGGAGAATAAAATAGCATAAATGTATCTGTTAAGAGCTGTAAGACTTTACGACACCGATGTAGCAAAGTATTGAAGTATTATTCTAGAGAAATTTCTACTTATTAGCAAACGTAGCTGTAGTGATATCCGTAAGTATAAGCTGTCTGAGGATATGATTAACGAAATGGAATATAAAAACATATTAGGCTTATTATCTGGAACAATGGCGCTATTGGCTTACTGGATTTATCTTAAAGATATTTTTGCCGGTAAGACCAAGCCGCACATGTTCTCTTGGCTCATTTGGGGGCTGCTAGCCAGCACTGCCTACTTCGGGCAAGTTAGTGGTAAGGCTGGCGCTGGTGAATGGGTCACCGGTTTAACTGCCTTAGGCTGCCTCTTAATTTTTGTAGTGGCAATCTTCAAAGGCGATAAAGACATACATACTATTGATAAGCTGCTACTAGCTATAGCCTCACTTTCTATCATTCTGTTGGTAGCAGTAAAAGACGCTCGTGTCTCAACTACACTCGCTGTCGTGGCGTTAGTAATCGGCTCATTTTTAACCATGAAAAAAGCTTATTACAAGCCTAGCGAAGAAACAGCTAAGACCTTTGCTCTAAATAGCATAAAATTTATTCCGTCTATCTTTGCTTTGAGCACCTATCGCTACCTAACAGTGGTGTACCCAGTCGCAGCACTAATAACCAATGCTGCTATAGTCATTGTTATCGTAGGGAGGAGAAAATAGACAGATGAAAGCGGTATTTCTTGATAGAGACGGAACCATTATTGTGGACCCGCCAGATGAACGGGTTGATACAGAGGAGAAAATCCAACTGTTCCCGCAAACCATTGAAGCCCTGAAGCTGTTAGCTTCACTCGATTACGGCGTTATTATAATTACCAACCAAGCTGGCATTGCTGAAGGCCGTATAACAGAGGCTGATTTTCAAAGAATAGATGATAAGGTTTTAGAAATGTTACAGCCTAGTGGTATTACTATCCTTAAAACTTATGTTTGCCCTCATGGCCCAGATGATAGCTGTGACTGCAGAAAGCCAAAACCAACCATGATTTTACAAGCAGCTAAAGATTTTGACGTTGAACTGACTCAATCGTGGATGATTGGGGATAACCAATCCGATATCATGGCCGGGGTTAATGCCGGTACAAAGACAGTTTTGGTAAAAACAGCTAACAAGCCTGTTGAGTCCCCTGAAGCAGATTACACGGCCATAAACCTTTTAGAAGCAATACAATATATTGCCACTGGGTTATATAAGGACTTGCATAATATATACTAATCGTTGAGAGGCTTGTGTCCAGAAGCTACTTGCGAGAGGACAGAAGCCTTTCTATTATTTTGCTAACTTTAGTACGGTAGAGCCGACTGACCTAGAAAGCATCCTAACTTGTCTGACAGGTTCGCTATCAGGGCCGTAAATTTTAACCGATTGTTCACCGGTTGGCTCGAACCCGGCTTTCTGCAGCGGCGTGGAAAGGAACGGAATTTCATCAGGCCAAATATACGCTGTCATAGGTTGAAACGGTGAGCCTGACATTAAAAGTACTCTAGCCATGTGCTCAGCAATACCTTTGCGTTGGTATTCTGGGTGTACTGCAAATTCTTTGAGCCATAAATACTTCTTTGTCGTGCCTAAGAGCTTTAGAGCCCGTTCAAAAGTATTACCAGATACATTATCTGCTGCGTAACCATACCCGATAGTATCGTTCCCGTCCAAGGCTAAAGCCACACGTGGACGGGCGAAGGTTTGATTGGGATTATATCTTTCCCCAACTTCTGAATTAGGATGTACGTGCGACTCATAAAACCTGTCAGGGTCAGTCCAGGCCGTCAAGTAATCTATTTCAGCCGGTGATCTGTTCTTTAGCTCTTCGCCGAAAGCATCGTGAGATAAGCTTTGCAAACCTCGCCATTCATCGGGGTTTAAATCTCGTGATCCTACTAAATCAAATCGAAGGCTCATAGTGATTAACTCTTTTCAATGACTACTTTAGTTTAGTCAACGGTAGTTAATTGTGAATTTTCTCGCTTTTCGGCATAGGCCGTCATTGCTTCATACTGCATGCTTTTTGAAGCACGCAGCTTAGCCCGGGCCCCGCGGTAGTCACCGCAATTTTTAAAACCATTTTGCCAGGTTAGTACTAACGGCAAGATAATAAGAGCTCTGGCAATCATGAATTGCCGGGCCTCGCTAACTATACTTATATTCTTTTCGCATGCTTGAGCTAATTGCTCTGCAGCCGGGCCGTCACGCAGCTCTCTAAATGCATTGATAGTTTGATTGAGTGTGCCTAGAGTTTTACCCTCAACATATAGCCCGGCTTGCATAAGCGTTTCGTATGCTTCAAATGCAACTACATCACTTGCTTCATCTTGACCAATTTCAATTTCGCTGGCAAGTTCCTTAGCGAATTTTAAAAGAATCAATTTTACTGACTGGTGATAACGATACCTACCTGTAGTTTCAGCAAATATTAAATTAGATGTTGCTGTTATAGCCTGAGATAAAGCGCTGTTACGTTCACCTACATCAAATACGGTCGGTTCATTTAAGATAAGTTCAGCATTAGTGGTTGCTACTAAGAGTGCATCGCTAAGTTTACGCTCTTCCAGCATAGTTTTCACACGACTTTCTGCTATACCCTCTATCTGATCCTTTTCAATTATTATGCGTTCATGTTCTGAGATCTCTGATACGAAAGAAGGCGGCCTGAATTCCATAGCTTTAAATCCAGTATCACATGCTATGTCGACAGCCAGTGGATCAGGCAGGGCAGCTTCTGATTCGACCACTACATCTGCTTCGGCCAGTACCATTGCCATAACTATATGACTATGAAAGTCGACTCGATCACCAAGCTCTAAAGACGCTAAGGCTAGTTTGAATGACCCCATTGAGGCGCCGAATAAGTTACCGTCTCGTAAATGTAAATCAACTTCAGCTTGAGCTTCCTCTTGCTGAGCTAAGACCTCTGCGATATGGTCTTCAAAGTCCAGAGACCAATGATTCTCGGCAGTAGCTTCCAACATAAAGCTAAAATAGCACAAATATAGCTTTATGTCAAACTGGTTATCTTCAGAGCACTTAGAGTAACCCTCGTCACAGTAAACGTTCTTCCGTGCTAAAATAAAGCCAAATGACAGATAAAACTTTGATAAGTATTGGTAAGAAACTACAGGCCGCTCGTAAGTTGAAGGACTTAACGCAACAAGATGTAGCTACTAAGGTTGGTATTTCTCGAACTTATTATTCTCAAATTGAAAAAGGTGAGCGTAATCCAGCAGCTACGGTTATCATGGATATTGTGAAAGTTCTTGGCGTCGATATATCCAACATTCTTAACTAGAATTTAGGTACGTCAACAAAAACTGCTTGGTACACGCTGGTACACGAAGTTCAGACCTTACTGGCCTTTATTTCCGCTTCAACTACCAGTTAAACCAATTTAATGGATTAAATATAGTCGACAACAATTCGCCCAGCATAATCTTGAATGTATCAATAAAACCCTTAGCCTGTGTGCGCACCATAATCCATCCGAACAATGCACCGGCAATGCTTACTGAAACCCAAAGAGTTTTCTGATGTTCTATTTTACTGATGATTAATATAGCGGCAGCAAAAATACCCAAAAGAAATATTGTGCTTCCAATTCCAACAATAAGTTCGTGCTTAAAGCTTCGCCAACCATAAGTAGTCATAGCTTAACTATAGCAAGGGTCTAAGTCCCTTTAGGGGTATAGCAAAATCAACAGAGGTGAAAAAGTGGTACGCCCTGGTACACGAAGTTCAGACCTTAATTAATTGCTGATACACTCTAAACATGAAGTATAGAACACGGAAAAGCCTGATAGTTCGTGGTTTCATTTTTATAGTGATTATTGTCGTATTGATTCTATTGCTTGATTGGGCAAAAGATATAATCACAACGTGGAATTCAAATAACTAATACACAAATTAATGCTTATTAGAGCAGCCTATTTCATTAAAGGTCTGAATCCCGTCAAGGGTCTATGTAAACCAACAGAGGTAAAAAATTGGTACACCGTAGTGAATGAAGTTAAGGCTCAAATATCAGCTACTACTGCGCTATTGTTCTAAACCCTGCCACTGACTTATGCCAAGCCCTTCTAAAGTGTTTACTATTTCTTGAGCAGCGTCAGTTCTACCATTTCGTTGGTTTTTGATTCTTGCAAGAGGAGATTTCCTGCCTAAGACCCATTTACCGGCGGATAATGCAACCTGAGCTTCGACTTCATCTAAACCAAACTCTGCACCATCTTTAATTTCAGATTTGTGTGTGGCTGGGTTGAAAGCAGTAACATTATAAAAGAACCTACCACCAATTGGATTCTCCGAATCTTTTGCATGAGCAATCCCTGTTCGCATTGATTCAGCAAAGCCAGGTAAAGTTTTTAGGAAGGTCACGCTAGAGATGTAGTCTCTGACGACCTCAAGCTCTGCTTGAGTATCTAACACTGCTACATGGTATTCAACTGAAGGAGGTTTCATAGTAGAGCTATTATACCACGATATATACAAATGGTAAAGAAAAGGCTTGATAAGTTATCCGTAACACATGCATGTATTCTTGTGGATAACCTCTTGAAATGTTAACTATAGTTACCTTATAATGTTTACTATAGTTAACGCTATAGAGGGCAATATGGCAAACAGCAAGGATGTAGCAGCAGAAGACCTATCGATTCAAAATACGCTTTCAATGACTGTTGAGGAGCGCATTGACCTCCTGTCTAACCTTATTGTTGACAAGATTGCTGAAGACCGTCAAAACGGCGAACCACTTTACAAGAAAATAATGGGGTTCCGGAATGGCTGATCAAGTTCTGCTTAAGAATGCTGTTGCAGCAATTCGTGTGTCTACGCTTAAGCAGGGTATCGATGGCGATTCACCAGATGATCAAAAGGATCAGATAGATCGTTATGCAGTTAATAAAGGGATCGTCATCACCAAATACTTTACCTTTTTAGAGTCTGCTTCCAAAGAACAACAGCCCATGCAAGAGGCAGTCAACTACTGCAAAGACCCAAAAAATAACATCCAGCAATTTATTATCAAGTCCATTGACCGCTTTACTCGTGGCGGCTCTGATTTCTATGGGCCGTTAAAACGTCAGCTTGATGACTGCGAGGTCGATCTGGTCGATATCTACGGAGTTATCAGTAACCAGAAGATCAATACCCTAGAGCATCTAGGAGTGAAATATAAGTGGAGTGAATATTCACCTTCAAGAAAGGCAGAGCTACTTGAGGCAGAGCGAGCTAAAGATGAAGTGCGAGACATTCAAACTCGCATGATTGGAGCCCAAATCCGCTACGCCCGAATGGGTTATTGGGTAAGACGTCCACTCTATGGTTTCAATAACATCCATATTGAAACACGTGAGGGTAAACGTTGTGTCTTGGAGCCAAACGAAATGGAAGCACCGCTTGTAATCAAGATGTTTGAGCTGAGGGCTCGTAACACTATGGAAGACGTCGAAATCGTTGATGAGCTTAACAAGTTAGGCTATCGGACTATGGAGCGGGTGGTGCGAGATAGGCAAGACCGTACGAAGATAGTTAAAGTCATTGGCGGTGATCCATTATGTCTCAAACAGCTTTGGCGAATGGTTGAAAATCCAGTGTACGCTGGAGTTAATCCTGAAAAGTGGACGCAGGATAAGCCTGTTAAATGCCAATTTAAAGGACTGGTTTCCTATGAGCTGTTTAATGCGGCTAATCAGGGCAAAATAGTTATAACTGAAGATAACGAAGGCGTGCACATATACAGGCGGCAACCACCAGCCTATCTAGTTAACAAGGGTGCAAAAAACTCCGAGTTTCCCTTTAAGCGGATCGTTATGTGCTCTATCTGCTCAAAACCCCTCTACGGCAGTGCCTCCAAAGGCAAACGAAAGTATTATCCTGTCTATCACTGCTGCCACCGAGGACACCACTTTAGAAAGCCTAAGCCAGAGTTTGATCATACCATTGAAGAGTTTGTGAAACATATAAAAGTTTCAGAGGATTACATTGACGCCCTAATCGACGGTGTTGGCCGAGCATTTGATAAACAACAACTAGCAGACAATAGAGACGCTGTGACGATTGACTTGCGGATTACAGAAATACGTAACCAAATAAAGCACGCTGTAGATAAAATCAAGTATCTAAACTCCGAAACTGCTATTAAGTACATGGAAGAGGATATCGTGAAGCTAGAAGCAGAGATCAGTGGGCTTATGGCCGAACGAGAGAAGACTAAGCCGCAAGAACCAACCAATATGGAGAAAGCAAAGGCTTATGTCAGTTACTATTTGGCACACCTTGAAGAACTACTGTTAAACTACGGTAATCCGATACTACAGGCTAAGTATTTCGGGGTTATCTTTAATAAAGCACCGACTTACGATGATTTGGTCTTTGGCACACCCGATTGTACAAGAATAACAGGGGTGAACAAGCTCTTTGTACCTAAAACATTTGCCTCAAACCTTATGGCTGGGGATGAGGGACTCGAACCCCCGATCACGGGACCAGAACCCGTTGCCTTACCACTTGGCTAATCCCCAATATGGCTTTTCATTATAGCTAAATGCCACCCATTGTGCCAGTTACATCGTTATAAAATGGACAGTACACAAAATATGTTATAATACAGATAATACAAGGGAAGTTATGGAAGCTAAAGAGCCACAAGCTAATGCTAATCCAGGAGATCCCAATAGGACTCCCGAGTCGCCCTTTGTTTATACCGTGTCCCCAGAGGAAAGGTATGAGCTTACGACGAGTGATATTGAAGTAATTCAAGGTACAGCAGATGAAGTCGTTGCCTCGGTTAAGGCCAATCATGCATCTAAACTAGGCAAGCGTTTGACTCGCAAACTTACATTAATGCTGTTGAGCAGGAGCGGCCTTGATCATAGACAATTAGGTTATGCACTTCCTATTACGGCTGATGCAGCCGTTCTTAATGCGACTTTAACAATTGAAGATAACGAGAGCTTGTCTAGTCTTTTGGAATCGGCCCAAGCAGCCTTTCTGGGCAATTTAGCTGTCGTGGATCAGCCGGAGGTTCAGGCAACATCTGCGATGGTTGATACTCTATCAGAGCACGAACTTCTTGAAATGGCTGGCGACTTTAATGAATATCATACATCTTTAAAAAAGGGCAGCGAGCAAGCACAAGTGGCGGCTTATCAAAAGGTCAGGCGCCATTTTGACCACTTAGCCGAGCGGCATCTAACGCCTTTCATAAATTCTAATGCCCCAGACATCCTAATGGAAGAAGCCAGAGAAGAGATCGAAGCAGTTCTGGAAGATGTAATTCTAAAGCACGATCTATCCACCGATTTGTTTGCTGAAGCGGACCGAGCATTAGTTGAGTCTTTAGCTGACCTACAGCTTGAATTACAAGAGCCGCCAGCTGATCATAGTGAGCTTGCGTCGGAGATTAGTGCACACATTCCCATAGTCAACATAGCTTTAAAGTACGTTTATCTAGAAAAGTATGGCTCTTTCTCAAGTAAAGAGTGGGTAAAGAATAAACGGAGAGTCTATATTATATCTCGTGAAGTGAAACGTATGATGCCAGATGCACCCGTAGAAGAGGTAGCTGACACTGTGCGGGCTTGGTTAGATGCGCTAGATCCGTCTCAAAATAATAAATAAGCTTTTGTTGCCTTACGTATTGCGCTACAATAGGCAGCATTAACAATCTGGGTATGAAGAGCGCGGGGAGAGATCTAGCTCGTTGAACCGCCGGCAACCCCGCATCTCTGTAAAAGAGGTGGCTGGGTGCTCCATCTAGCCCGCCTGGCGGGGAAGATATTGATGTAGTCAAATCCTTTCCGCTCTAAGTAGAAAGGATTTTTTATGGCAGACGATAAATTGGTTTGGGACTACTTGGATTACTTCACCAGCGAGTCGGTTTGCGCCGGCCACCCCGACAAGGTTTGTGATGCCATCAGCGATGCTATTGTTGACGCCGCTTTGGCGCAGGATCCGTTCAGTCGTGTGGCCGTCGAAACCGTAGCCGGGGCTAACCGAATTGCTTTGTTCGGCGAAATCAAGACCAAGGCCGATCTTAATTTTGAAATGATTGCCCGCCAAAACGTGCGTCAGCTCGGCTATGTCGTGCCGGAATGGGGCTTTAGTGACGAATCGGAATTCAGCAACGATGTGCACCGCCAGTCGCCGGAAATTGCTATGGGTGTCGACCAAGACGGTGCCGGCGACCAGGGCATGATGTTCGGCTTCGCTTGTACCGAAACGCCGGAGCTAATGCCGCTGCCTATCGCCTTAGCTCACGCCTTGGTGCGCCGCGTTGACGAAGCCCGCGAAACAAAAGATCTGGACTGGCTGCGGCCAGACGGCAAGGCCCAGGTGACCGTGCGCTACGACCAAGGCCGGCCGGTGGCCGTCGAGAAGTTGGTGTTGGCCGTGGCTCATAGCGAAGATGTATCGGCCGAACAAGTCCGCGCCGACGCCATCGCCAAGATTGTCACACCGGTGTTGCAGCACTACAAATTCGACGTACCAAAAGACGAAAACATTATTATTAACGGCACCGGGTTGTGGCACATTCCAGGCCCCGAAAGCGATGCCGGCCTAACCGGCCGCAAAATCGTGGTCGATACCTACGGCGGTTACGCCCGGGTTGGCGGTGGCGCCTTTAGCGGTAAAGATCCTTCTAAAGTTGATAGAAGCGGTGCCTACGCTGCCCGCTACATTGCTAAAAACATCGTGGCCGCTGACCTAGCCGACAAATGCGAAGTCGGCCTGGCGTATGTGATCGGCCGACCCAATCCGCTAATGCAGACTATTCACACCTTCGGCACCGCCAAAGTCAGCGACGCCGAGCTGCACGCTTTTAAAGACAAGCTGCTCGACACCTCTGTTAATGGAATTTGCGAGGGGCTAGACCTGCGCCGCCCAATCTACAGCCAAACCAGCGCCTATGGCCACTTCGGCAAACCCGATCTGCCGTGGGAGCAAGTGGTAGCCAAGTAGCGTAAGTTGCGGTACGGCCATCGCCACTGACGTTATAATAATAAGTATGGCATCAGCACCTTTAATACGGCGACCGTCCCTACGCCTGGTTTTGATTACAGTCGCGGCTGCCGTGCTCTATAGCTCTTGGCCGCTCGGTTACTGGCTTAATCCGGGGGTTAACCGCGGCCTGGCCAGTGATTTAGAAGCGGCCCACCAGCCCTATAACTGGATTTTTATTGCTTTGGATATTATTAGCGGCTTGCTGATTTGCACCGCCAGCTGGTGGCTACTCAAGTTAATGAAGCACGTTAAGCTACCTTTGCTCAGGTACGCGGTTATTGGTTTTGGCGCGTTTGGCCTACTGACGGCAATCGACGCCCTCTTGCCGCTAGACTGTGTCAATGTGCTGAACCGCTGCGGCTCGGTGCTAGACGACCCGACAATTATTATTCATGGCATTGTCAGCATCGGTTCTATCGTTGGGTTAACCATTAGTATAATGAGTGTCTGGTGGTTGTTGGCTCGCGGCGGCCAAGCGGCACGTGGTCTGCGCTGGCTGCTCAATGGCACCTTGATCGTGTGGTTCGGCTTTGGCTTGATCACTTTCGCTCTGATCGTAAAAGCTCGCTCCAGCGCCGTCTCGCAACACTTGTTCATAACCGTTTGCAGCCTGTGGACAGCCGCTCTGCCATACCTGGCCTGGCGGGCCTTGCAAGTCAAGCAATCAGCCCTGAATTCCGGAGATGAGGCTACCATGCGCGATTTGGTTTCTCATCCGAATGAAGCTATCAAAAGAGACGGACCGGATTAAAAACATAAGCTCATTGTAAGTTTCAAGGAATTTTGAGAGCATTAAGGCAGCACGTGGCACTGGCCCCGGCCGCCAACCCTAATTGGGGATCGGCCGCCTTACTGGCAATGGCGGGCGCCCTAGCGTTCAATAATCGTGACCTGGCCGCCGAGTAATTCCTAAAAGAAATCTTGGTCTTTCAGTTCGGGCGGCAAGAAGCCATAGGGATGCTTAAAGCCGGCTTCCCATTTAGTGCCCTTGCCGTAGCCGAGATCTTTCATCAGCTTGGTCGGGGCGTTGCGCAGCTGTAAAGGGACGGGCAGGTCGGGGAAGTCGCGGGCGGCGGCTTTGGCCTGGCTCATAGCATCGGCCACTTCCCTTGACTTGGGGGCTTTAGCCAGCACGGTAGCGCAGTGGAACAGGTTAAGCTCGGCTTCGGGCAAGCCGATGCGCTCTACCGCCAGAAAAGTCGAAACAGCTAAATTGAGGGCCGCCGGGGCAGCTAGGCCAATGTCTTCAGAGGCGAAAATGACCATCCGCCGGGCAATAAACTTGGGGTCTTCACCGGCCTGCAACATCCGTGCCAAATAGTACAGCGCCGCCGTCGGCTCGCTGCCGCGCATCGATTTTATGAAAGCGCTAATAACGTTGTAGTGGCTTTCGCCCTTTTTGTCGTAGCCGGGCAGTTTGGTCTGGGCGGCCGTTTCAATTACCGTCGGCGTAATGGTTTTGCCCTCGGCCAATTGTGCGGCCAGCTCCAGGTTGCCTAGGGCCACCCGGGCATCGCCGCCGCTTAGTTCGGCCAGCAAATCTACGCTTTTGGCTGGCAATTGCTTAGTTGTTCTGCCTTAGCGGCCGCTTTGATAATTTTAACGATCTCGTCTTTGGTCAGCGGCTCCAGCACCAGCACACGCGAGCGGCTTAGCAGCGGGTTAATCACTTCAAAACTGGGGTTCTCGGTGGTAGCGCCGATCAAAACCAGCGTGCCATCCTCTACATGCGGCAGAAAAGCATCTTGCTGGGCCTTGTTAAAGCGGTGAATCTCGTCTACAAATAGGATGGTTTGCATGCCCAGCCGCCGGTTTTGCTTGGCCAGCTCAATCACCTTAACCACATCGG
>DATBED010000052.1:0-2636 GCA_036276195.1 Saccharimonadales bacterium (SeqCode)
CAGTGTTGCTAATCTTCGCCATATGGCGCATTTGAGCTATATGGCATGGATATGGCGCAACAGCAAGGCGTATGGACATGGCGCGTTCGCCATATGGCGATATGGCGCACGAGCACGTGCTTGTAAGTGAAAAGCTTCAATTCTCTGCCTCTGCAGTGTCTTCTACATCAGATATTAGCTCAAACTCCTCGTCAACTACACTGGCTCGTTGCCAGTGCTTTAAGCACTCTAACTGCTCAATCCGCTGGCTGGATAATCGAGCTCTTGTCCATGGCACTGACCGCCTTGTAGCACTAAATACTCGCTCAGACTCAGCAGACATGGCCGGACAGCTTAGGATATCGATTGCTAGCTGCGATAGCTGTGGATACGAGCGCTGCTGCTGCGGCTGCAGCCACCACTCCAAAGGCGATATATCAATAGCCTCTTGTGGAGCGTTAATAAAGCGGTCAAACTCATCAAGAGAGCCGCTCTTTGAGCGTTGTTTAGCTTCAACTTTGGCCATATAGCGCTGAAAGTGTGACAAGGCTGAGGTGTCTTTATCGTCGTTAATAGCCTCCGGCTCCTTCTTGTATTGAAGCCATAAATCACGAGCTCGTCCAACACCAGCTATAATCCATTTTGACTGCCAGGCGGAGGTCAGGTACGCCTTCCGGTGCCTTGGATGTAATAGTAGAGCCGCTGAATAGGCGCCTGTTTCATCAAGAGCAGTATAGTACTTGTCGAAGGCAAACCAGGCTGTAAGAACAGAGCCAGCCATGTCCGGCTGGTCCTTGTACATCGTCTTCTGCTCCTTCAAGTGAGAGTCAAGAGCGTCCATATGGAGCTGCACTTTATCGAGAGTAATATAGTCGCCTTCGCACTGCTTTGTTGCAGTCTGAAATGGCTCGAGAAAGGTAATAGTAAGCTCAACAAGCTGCCAGTCAGCCGTAGAGAGCTCGTAGTCAGAAAGAGCCGGGTTGGCATGGATAAAGGAGGTGTAGTAGCTCTTCATTTCAAAGGCGTCTTGAAGGGTGTAATAGTGGCTATTCCAGCGCGTCTGATTAGGAGCTCGTATCACCTTGCTAGCAGCTCTTTTGAAGGCGTTATAGAGCTTGTCGCTACGTCTGAGAGTAGTGACAAACTGCAATATCTTCTGCAAAGCCGGCTGCTTGATCCAGCCAGCTGTATCGTCGTCTTCTGACTTCTGAAGGAGCTCTTCGTCAATAGACAGGCCAGTAGCATTAGCTTCGTCAATGGCTAATTGTACCGCTTCCTGAGACTTTGCAAATAGGAAGGCCTGAGCAGCGAGGTTTATTATATGGCCGACACACCGCAGGCGTCTCTGCTGAGGGTTCCAGTCGTTTAACGCCTCCGAAAGAGCGGTACAAAGAGTGTCGTTAGCACCATGGTTATCAGCAGTTATAAATCCGGCCTTTCCTTTGATACTAAATAGCTCAAAAACAGCCTCAAAGACAGGCGCCACTTCAATACCAGCATGTCCGTTGTTCATCTCCTTAAGAGCTAATAACGCCTTGCAAAGTCGGCCAGTGTCGTCAACCCAGTGTCCAGTAATTGCCTGAAGTTCCTTGAAGTTTGGAGAGTGCCATGTATCGGTTGTGAAGTGAATAAGGCTGCGTGACTGCTGTAGGCGTTGTTGGAGCTGTGACCGCTTTATTTCGAAGGTTTTGCCTATCATATTGGCAGTCGTTTGATGGCTCTTCCACATACAGTTGGTTGCTTGATGATTGACTGCATATATCAGCGCGTGGAGCTCAGGCCATTGAGCAGTATTGAAGGGCAAATCGTGGTGTACAATAAGGCGTAATATAGCCTGCTTTACAACGGCTGGCACTGCTGCTTTTTGGAGCGCCTCAAGGCTGTTATTGCGCTCTATATCCAAGTTTTTTTGCTCATAATCTTTGAACTGCTTCTTCAGATTTTGCTGTATCTTTTGCTCAACAGTGGAAGGCGTGTTAGAGTCGATATTAACGCCGTGTATCGACTTCATATGGCCTCTTGCAGCGCCTGTAGAAAGGCAGCTATATTGCTCGCAACAAGGGTATTTGCAGTACCAGATTCGACGAACACGTCGTCCATCTTTTTCAGAATAAGGCTCTACGCCTTGTATAGGTGTTCTGCAATAGTCCCAGGCCTTGTCGCGCTGCCTGTTAAGCCGTCTTCGCTTGTGAGATGTTCTGGCTTCAGAGGCGCCTTCTAAAAGCGTCGTATCGTTGTCGGAGTCATAAGGAATAGCGGAGGCGCTGTCGTTAGGTTGTAGACTCGATTGGGACTCATTTGTAAATGTTGCAGAGGCCATAATATAGTTTTGAAGTAAGATCATTGAGTTTCTATCCCTGATAGAGACAGTGTTTTGAGGGAAACGCGCTCTGGCTGTGCCAAGCCGGATCTACCCAGCCAATTAGAAGTCTTAGAATTCACTACACCTTTTTGAAAGTCACTCCGGCTTTATTGTCAAAATAGGCCAATTTGCAGCGATTAAGACGAATATTGCAACACGCAGGCTATATAGGACTTGCGCCATATTGCGCCATATGGCGATAGTCAACATTGATATGGCATGGCTATGGTGCAGCTGATTTTGCGCCATATGGACTATGGACCTGCACCATATGGCGCAAGATTCGCATTACTGG
>DATBED010000053.1:0-1509 GCA_036276195.1 Saccharimonadales bacterium (SeqCode)
AAAAGCTTCGGCTTAGCGCTATGCTCCTCCTCTCAATTTTGCAAACGGCAGCAAGCGCCCCGCTTTGCAAAATTGGAAAAGACCAAACAGAACAGTTCAATTATACTAGAACTACTCCTTAAGTATTGCAGAATTTGATAAATAACGTTATTGTTTAACTACAAGCATTAAAAGTGGTGGGTAGAGAGGGCGTACATGACTTGGGATTGGAGCTCACCCATCGCACTTGGCCTATTCATAATTATGGTTGGTGCCGGACTGATACTAGTCAGCACGGCTGTAGCCATCGTTACCGGCAAAGCCAAAGTAGCTGACTTTCATCTGTTGAACCTTTTGAAATAAGGCGGAAACACTTAAAATCACTAAGCGTCGCTAAATCAACACAAATACTTCACAAAAATCCCACCGGCAGCGGTGGGATTTTTATTTGACTAATTTGCCATCTGACAGTCGAAACATGGCATCGGTTTTGCCGGCGATGGATAGGTCGTGGGTGACGACGATGACAGTCGTATTTTCTAGCTTGGCGATGTTGTGCAGGCCTTTAAAAATGATTTTACCGGTTTCGCTGTCCAGGTTGCCGGTTGGTTCGTCAGCCAAAATCAGCTTGGGGTGGTTGGCCAGCGCCCGGGCGATGGCCACCCGCTGCTGTTCGCCGCCGGATAAGCGTCCCGGTTTGCGCCGCTGCTTACCAGCGTCTAATCCGACTTCATCCAAAAGCTTAGCAGCCCGCTGACGGCGCTCATCTTTCGGCGTGCCGATAAACTCCATCGGCAGCATCACATTCTCGATGGCCGTCAGGTTCGGCACCAGGTTATAGCCCTGGAATACAAAACCGACATTCTTAGCTCGGTAGGTAACTAAAGAACGGTCCTTTAATTTGGTGATATCTTGGCCGTCAAACTGCACACTGCCGCTGTTTGGTTTATCCAGCGCTCCCAGCAGGGACATCAAAGTAGTTTTGCCGCTGCCGCTCGGCCCAACTATCGATACGAATGCGCCCTCGTCGACCTTGAGCGAGACATTATCCACGGCCTTAACGGTACTATCTCCCGATTTAAAAGCTTTGCTTAGGTTCTTAACTTCTATCATTTTTATTCACTCCTCATTACTTCTGCCGGCCGGACTTTAGCGATTAGCCAGCCGGCCAAGCCGCTGCCGATAACGGCGATCGCTACCGCCGCACCCAAACCATAAGCCAAGATACTCCAGCCGATATTAGCGTGAATATTAGTAATGGTATTCTTGAGCCCGCCAACATTTCGGCTGACCAGCCCGCCGCCAACTCTTTGGAATGTCCCGCCGGCTCCGGGTCCGCCGCCGATCGATACGCTCCCGGGCGGCGAACTGGAATTAGAACTAGTGTTGGTGCTGTTGGTCACCAGTGTGTTAGTCACCGGGCTGCCGCCGACCACGCCGATTATTAAGCCGATAGCCGCCGCTAAAATGGTGAAGGTCAAAGCTTCGCTCATGAATTGGAATATAACCTTGAAATTGCTGGCGCCAATG
>DATBED010000054.1:0-18409 GCA_036276195.1 Saccharimonadales bacterium (SeqCode)
TAGAGCCCACCGGACTGGCCACCTCGGCATACTGTTCCACGATGGCATTTAAAATCTTCTGCTGGCGTTCCGTCATAAGAATAATCCAACTTATAACTTGTGATTATACGTTTTTAGCACTCCACCGTCAAGAGTGCCAAACCAATTATGCCGACGAATTTGACAGTATCGATAAGAGGCTCAACACACTCGAGCTAGCGATCGCTTAATTAGCTTGGTCGAGGTGGGTCTGGATGTCTTGGGCCAGTTTTTGGGCGACTTGGCGGGCCTGCTGAATCTCGATGTCGCTTAATTGCCGGCCTTTAGTTACGGCCTGAACCTTGGTAAAGGTGTGCTCCAGGTCATCGTTAATGATCGGCACATAATAGTCAGTGTTAAGCAGCTGTTCGAGCTCGTTTAAGGCGGTTTGCAAGCGCAAACGGGAGTCGGTTACGTCTACAACATCGCCATAACGCCTCTGTAAACGCTCTTGCCAGGTTTTAAAATCCGGCGGTAGCAAAAATACAGCCATTACTTTCGGATCCAGTGATTTATACTCGGCCACTCCCTGTACTTCTATGTCGGTCATGGCGATTTTGGCCTCATCGCGGGCCTGCTGAATCTCGGCCACAGCGGTTCCGTAAAGGTTATCGCTGTAGATTTTGGCTTCGATCATGGCCTGGGCATCGAGCATCTTTTCAGCCGTGGCTTTATTTATAAAATGGTATTCTCGGCCATCTTGTTCGACTACCCCGTGGTTGATCCGCGGCGGCCGTGTGGTATGAGAAATAATATGGTGATAGCGACCGGTGGCCAACAGCTTGTCTTTAAGGGCGTCTTTACCGGCACCGGTCGGCCCAACCAAGAGTAGAATGGGGGTCGATTTGACGAGTTCGGCCGTAGCAGGAGCCGGGCTATAGCTGGCTAACTTGCGAGCCAAGGCCTCGTCTATCGATTTATCCATTTGTTAATTATGGCAGATTTAAACGGCAGAAAAAACTCTGGTGCGTCTTAGGCTTAATCGCAGGAAGATGGTGTGCAGGTGCAAGCTGACTGCAATCATGAAGAAAGACACCAGCATATAAAGAAAGCTTTGCCCACTATGTAGGTCAGCCGTACTGGCATGGGCCGCCAAAATGCTGTATGGAATAATCCGCTTAAAGAAGATTTCAATGAAAAACAGCCAGACTATCACCGTTAGCAAGCGGATTAACAGATACTCGACTGCGGTTTTAAGTAAGATTTCGCGCTGGGCATGTACATAACCCATCTCTTCCCTAATCTCTTCCAGATTATGTATGCCTTGGGTAACTGTTTCGACTATGAAGTAAACAATAAAGCCAATAATAGCCCAAAAGCCGAGCAGGGGCCAAGTGTTTTGCAAGGAGTTTTTAGTGCCGCCGGGTGGGTTCTGCCCAGGCAAGGTCAGGGTTGGTGCCGCTGTATTCTGCAAACCGGCCAGCTGCTGCTGAATCTGGCTATTATTAAAGCTAAAGGCCAGAATAACACCAATCGTCACTACTAAGCCGGCCGCAACGGCAATCAAGCCGCTCAGCCACGACGGCTCCAATAGTTTGTCTAGTCTGGTTGCTTTTGTTTCCATACTTAAGTGGTATTACTATTATACAAGCATAAGCTTAATTAAGTATTAGTCGCGCTTGAGCATAACAGTAAACGCTTCGGCCGGAATATCTACTTTGCCGAAACGTTTTAAGCGTTTCTTGCCTTTAGCCTGTTTGGCCAATACCTTTTTCTTTCGCGACACATCACCGCCGTATAAACCGGTGGTAACATCTTTACGATAGGCACTGATATCTTCGCGGGCAATGAATTTGCCACCAACAGCGGCCTGCAAGGCAACTTGGAAGTTCTGACGTGGAATAATTTCTTTGAGTTTTTCAACCGTTTCTCGGCCCAATTTTTGAGACTCTGATCTGTGAACCATGATACTTAACGCGCTAACTATTTCGCCGGCTATATAAAAGTCGAGACGCACCAGATCTTCAGTCCGATAATTATCAAGCTCGTAGTTGAAAGAGCCATAACCACTGGTTAGACTTTTAAGTTGGTCATAGAAGTCGGTTAATAAGTTGGCCAACGGTGCTTCAAAACTGACTATAGCCCTCTCGTCTACGTAGCTGATATTTTTTTGTTGCCCGCGCTTGCCGGTGACCAGCTGAATGACTGAGCCGACATACTCTTGCGGAACCACTATTTCACCCTTGATCCAAGGTTCGCGAATTTCGCGGATCTTAGCCGGGTCGGGTAGGTCGCTAGCACTCTTTATATCAAGCTCTTCGTCATTATTGAGAACCACTTGGTAATCAGTCGAGGGATTGGTTACCACTAGATCCAAATCGTACTCACGCTCTAGCCGCTCACGTACGATGTCCATATGCAGTAATCCCAAAAAGCCTATACGCACACCGAAGCCGAGCACCGGCGAGTTCTCTGGTTCAAACTGCAGAGCTGAGTCACTTAGAGACAGCTTCTCGACTGCCTCTTTCAACTCCTGGTAAAACTCGTTGCTTTCGGGGAAAAAGCCGGCGTAAACGAAAGGTTGCACGTTTTTATAACCGGGTAAGGGTGTACTGGCCGAATTGTCTGCCAGAGTAATGGTATCGCCGACTTTAGCTTCCCGAGTGCTCTTTAAATTGGTGACAACATAGCCGATTTCGCCGGTTTCTAAATTTTGGCCGGGTGTCATATCTGGTTTAAGTGCGCCGACTTCCAGGGCCAGGCCGCTAGCGCCAGTGGCCATCATTTTAACCGGAGAATTTTTTCGGATGGCGCCATCAAAAACTCGCACGTACAGAATGACACCGCGGTAATCATCGTAATAACTGTCGAAGATCAAAGCCCGGGTCTCGGGGGACTTCGGGATTTTCGGTGCCGGCACAAGTTGCACGACGCTATCTAAAACTTGCTCAACGCCCTGACCGGTTTTGGCCGAAATCAACAAAATGTCTGCTTTGGCACAACCTAGCAGGCTCATGACCTCTTTGCTGACCCGCTCAACGTCGGCCGCCGGCAGATCAATTTTATTCAATACCGGTATAATCGTTAGGTTGGCCGCCATAGCTAGGTAAACATTGGCCAGTGTTTGAGCCTGGATGCCTTGCGAAGCATCGACCACCAACAGTGCGCCCTCGCAGGCTTGTAAGCTACGCGATACCTCGTAGCTGAAATCAACATGGCCCGGCGTGTCAATTAAGTTAAGCTCGTAGTCACGATAGCTCATGCGCACTGGCGCTAACTTAATAGTAATGCCCTTCTCGCGCTCTAGCTCCATCTTGTCGAGCAGCTGGGCTTTCATGTCGCGCATTTGCACCGTGCCGGTTAGTTCGAGTAAGCGGTCGGCCAAGGTTGACTTGCCATGGTCAATATGGGCAATTATACAAAAATTCCTAATCTTCTCCTGTGTCATGTCAATCTAGTATAACAGAGGTAATGATGTTAGCCGTTGATGGTGTCGGCGTAGTCGAGGATGCTGCAGTATTCATCGTCAGTAATGATTAGGTGGTCAAGCAGGTCTATGCCCAAAACCTGGCCGGCAGCAATCAGCTGCTTAGTAACTTCTATATCGGGCAGAGTCGGTTCCAGACGGCCTGATGGGTGGTTGTGCGCCAGAATCAGGGCTATGGCACCGCGTTCAATGGCTGGCTGAAAGACCTCGCGCGGGTGCACGATGTTGGAGGTTAGGCTACCGACCGAAATAACTTCGTCGTGAATTACTTGATAGAGGCTGTTTAGGTACAGCCCGCGCAGCTGTTCTTTTTGGCCGTGGCCCATATCTTTCAGGTATTCGTAGGCCTGCTTAGCATTACGCACTTGAACCGGCCGCCCGGCTTGGCGGGCATAGAAACGTCGCCCCAGTTCAAAACTAGCTACAATTTGGCAGGCCTTGACCAGTGGAATGTCAGCCAGTTCACTTAGACGCTTAGGGTCTAGCTCGTACCCAATGGTTTTATCGCCGTATTCTTTCAGGGTGCGCTTGGCCATAGCCAGCACGTCTTCGCCCCGATGGCCAACCCCCCAAACAATGGCCACCAGTTCGGCTAGTGACAGGTTGGAAGGACCGAGCTCTAGCAAGCGCTCACGCGGCCGCTCATCGCTTGGCATGTCTTTAAAGCGCAAGACATACTCAGTCTCGGACTGGCTCAAGATCACATCGTTATCGCGCAGTAAGTAGTTGATAGCCATAATTATATACTCTCATGCCGGCGGGCCAGTTAAAAATGAAAAATTCATTAACTAGGCTAAAGTTCAACTTTGACGGGCTTGAAAACAATCCGGCGCACGCGGTCGAAGATGGGTCGTACCTCTTCGAGATCAAATAGGGCAGAAATAGCTATGTGCACGCCAAATGTCACGGCGGCTATAAACAGCAGCTTACTGCCCAGTGTGATAATTCCTTTGTCGTTGATGCCCAGCGGGTACAGCGTAATCATAATAAAGGCCGCTAACACACTAAAGCCCGTAACCGACATGATGCGCCAAACGCCACCCCAGAAGTATGCGTCGAATAACCGGTGATCACGGTAAAGCATAATACTCGATAATATAAAGACCTCTATAAGAGCCACGATTGATTGAGCTAGGGCCAGGCCGGCTACACCGTAGGCACTTGGCCGGGCTAAGGTTACGGCCAATACAACATTAAGGGCTATGGTAAACAACGATACAAATAGCGGCGTGCGGGTATCTTTTTGGGCATAGAACCAGCGCGAAATGATGGAGTACATGATGCGAAAAAAGATGGCCACTGTTAAAAAGCCAAAAATGATAGCAATTTGCGGGCTGCCTTTGGCGAAGATTAGGCGGGCTAAGTAGCCTCGGCAGAAGAAAGCGACGACAACCAGTGGGGCGCTGATCCAGATCATGGCCCGTAGCACCATCAGAAAATCTTTGCGAAACAGATCGGGCCGACCTTGGCTGAGGCGGGCATTAAGGCGTGGAAAGGCTGCCGTTGAAATGGCCGTTCCAACCAACAGGATGGGGGCCGTACTTAAGATAAAAGCATTATTATAAAAAGTTATGTTTCCGCTGCCCAGGCCGCTGGCGATGTGGGTTTCAACAAGGTTCTCGACTTGGTCCACCCCCTGGTCAAGCGAGCGCGGCGGTAAGTTACGTAGGATTGTATGAAAATCAGGGCTGTGCCATTTGATCTTAGGTCGCCAGTGGAAACCAAGCTTCCATAATCCCAGCATAACTATTAACAGTTGTAATATGGCGCCAATTAAAGCGCCCAAACCCAGACCTACCAAACCAATATTGTGCTTGAAGATAAAGATGCTGGCAATAATTGAAGCGTTATAAAACAACGGGGCGACGGCGTAGAAAAAGAAGCGGCCCATGGTTTGTTGCACGCTCGTTAGCACACCCGATAAAGTGAACAGCAGCGGATTAAAGGCCAATAGCCGCATGATGTTAGCGGCAGTATGCAGCTGTTGCGGCCCTAGCCCTGGTGCTACCACATACTTAATCAGTGGAGTGGCAAATAGTAACATAATTATGCCGACCACAGCCATGATAATGGCTAGCAAGTTCATCAGCGAGTTAGACAGTTCCCAAACGCCACGGCGATCGCCTTTGTATAGGTGGTCGGATAGCACTGGCATAAAAGCCACGCCCAGTGCGCCGGCCGCCAAAGTAAAGAAAAAGAAGTCCGGCACGTTAAAGGCGGCAAAGTAGGCATCTGTACTATGTGGCCCGGTAGTGGGGAAGTTGGTGTTAACCAGTTTAGTGCGCAAAAAGCCTAACACTTGGCCTAGTAATGAAGTGGCGACTAAGAGAGCCGCAGCATTGCCAATGCTGAGCCGACTGCGCTTATTTGCCGACGTCGGGACGGTTGGGTTCATTCCTAATTAGTATAGAGCAGCCAAGGAGCAGATAACAGGCTAAATATCAGCTATGAATAGAGGGCCGCGCCCTGGGGCATTTTAGCGCCTTTTAGAACTTCGGCAACTTCGTCGGCATCAACCGTTTCTTTTTCGACTAACCTGTCTTTAAGTTTTTCGAGATATGAAAGATTGGCCTTAATAACCGCTCGCGCCCTAGTCGCAGCTTCGGTGATTAAGCTTTCGACTTCGTTATCAATTGTTTTAGCCGTATCGTCGGAATACTCACGCTCGTGCACTAAGCGGTCGAGCATCATGCCGTCGTCGACGTGGAAGACTTGGTCGCGTAGCTTGCCGCTGCCCATACCCTGGTTAACAATCATGTCGCGGGCCAGGCTGGCGGCGCTAGGCAGGTCGCTGCCGGCGCCAGTGGTTATTTTGTCGCGCCCGTATATAATCTCTTCGGCAGCACGGCCGCCAAGCGTGCGGGCTAACACATCTTTAAATTCAACAAGTGAGGTGTACATGCGGTCTTCTGTGGGAATTGACCAGGTAACGCCGCCGGTTTGGCCGCGCGGAATTATGGTAACTTTATGGATAGGATCGCTGTCTGGTAGCACATGGCCAACCAGGGCGTGGCCGGCTTCGTGGTAGGCTGCCAGGGTTTTCTCTTCGTCTCTCATCACCTTGCTCTTACGCTCCGGGCCGATGGCCACGCGCTCGAAGGCTTCGGTGACATCACCTTGGGTAATTTCGGTGTGCGAATTGCGAGCAGCGATAATAGCCGACTCGTTAGCAATGTTGGCCAAGTCGGCGCCCGACGAACCGGCGGCCTTGGCGGCTAGAGCGTCTAAGTCTACATTCTTTGCTAGCGGCTTTTTGGCAAAATGCACTTTTAGAATGGACTCGCGGTCTTTGCGATCAGGCAGACCAATATTGACACGCCGGTCAAAGCGCCCGGGCCTTAATAGCGCCGGGTCAAGTACATCGGCCCTGTTAGTAGCAGCCAGCACGATGACGTTCACGCCTTGCTCGAAGCCGTCCATTTCAACTAGGATTTGGTTCAATGTTTGCTCGCGCTCATCGTGGCCGCCGCCCATGCCGGAACCGCGGCGTCGGCCGACGGCGTCAATTTCATCTACAAAAATAATACAGGGTGAGTTCTTCTTAGCTTTGGCAAATAAATCGCGTACCCGCGAGGCACCAACACCTACGAACATCTCAACAAATTCCGAACCGGAAATGCTGAAGAAAGGCACATTGGCCTCGCCAGCTACGGCCCGGGCCAGCATAGTCTTGCCGGTTCCGGGTGGCCCAACCAGTAGCACCCCTTTAGGAATTCGAGCACCCATGCTGGCAAACTTTTTGGGGAATTTCAAAAACTCGACCACTTCTTGCAGGTCTTGTTTGGCTTCTTCGCTACCGGCAATGTCGCCAAAGGTAGCCTTGTCTTTTTCGTTACCATAAAGCCGGGCGCGGCTTTTGCCAAAGCTTAGCGCTTGGTTGCCCTGCCCCTGGGCACTGCGCAGCATAAAGTAGAGCAAACCACCAATTGCTAATACAGGTATAACTGTCTCGGCAAAGGTGATCCAGTTAGAGGTACTATTGCTGACCGGATTAGTATCTATCTGCACTTTTGAGAAGTTGAAGCCCTCGTCTTTAAGAGTGGCGTTTTGCTCTAGAAAAGTTTTTAGAGTGGGTTTGCTATCACCCTTTTTAGTAATATCGAGTTCGTTACCGTTAAGGTTAATCTTAGAGTATTTACCAGAGTTAGCATCTTGCACGGCCGTAGTTATGGGAACCTTCTGCAAGTTGCTGGGCTGGTTATAAGCGGCAAAAATAATCAAGCCAAACAGTACTATAAGGGCAATGAAACCGGCATTTTTCATGCCACGCTTGCCTGGTCCATTTGGAGTTTTACGTGCTGGTCTTAAGGGTTTATTATCCATGTATCCTAAATTATACTACCGCGAATCGCATTTGACTAGCGCTCTTGCCCTACGAGTGCCAAATGATACTGGTGTACTTCTAGTTTAACATCTTTTAAAACCGGGAACTGCTTGCCAGGTGCCGCCGTTTTGGCGGCCGTGACCAGGCGCTCCAGGGCTTTGCTATCAAAACCTCGAAGATTGCTTTGCCTTAACCAAGTTGCCATCATTTCTTTAGCTACGGAGTGCGGCAACTGGTTAAACCACAACCGTTCAATTGTGCCCGGTTTTTGAAGATTCAGCAATTGAGTCAGCGTTTCGTCTAGCTCCTGGTTAGTCACCATCAAATTGGTAATTATGTTTACCAATTTTGCGCGGTCGGGTTGACTGAAGCGGGGTAGAATTTGATACCGTATATAATTGCGCAAGTAATTAATGTCTTGGTTGGTTGGATCTTCTCGCCACTTTAAATGCTGTGCCTTGGCATAGTTAACAAGTTCAGCTTTAGGAATTTTCAGCAATGGCCTAACGATATCAGCTTGGTTTTTTAAGGCCGTTAACCCCTTACGACCAGTACCTCTTAACATGTTAAGTATAGCCGTTTCCAGAGCGTCGTCTTGGTGGTGAGCCGTGATAATAGCTTGGGCCTCGCCAGCCTGCTTCACCCGGCGCAAAAAGCCATAACGAGCTGCTCGGGCCGTAGCTTCACTGGCATCCCGGCCCAGATGCCCTTCGTCATACACAAACGGTAGGGCATATTTTTTAGCTAAAGTTTGGACAAACCGCCTATCTTCAGCTGAATCTGGCCGGATACCGTGGTCAAAGTGGGCCACCGTTAATTGCAAATCCGGTATCTGACACAACATGTCTAATAAAACCGTTGAATCCACGCCGCCGCTTACAGCCACCACATAATTGCCTGGTTTTAGTTCTAGATTCATCCTTTTATTATATGCCTCAAAAAACACTAAATGAGTGAGAGCGATTTCGTAATACATTTGTACTTACAAAGCTGCCTCAAATTAAGTTGAGTTTTGGCAGGCATATAAAATTCCCTGGTTGGGCAACTCCGGTATAATACTGTCATGATCGAAAAGCCAACACTAGAAGAACGGGTTGCTAAGTTAGAAGGACGCAACCAAAGAGTAGAAGACAATAAAGCTTGGGAAACCAGCTGGCTTAGGCGCGGCTCTATTATGCTACTAACCTATTTAACAGTCGCTTTCTACCTGCGCTTTGTTATACATATCAGTCCTTGGGTCAACGCCTTGGTGCCAGTCATCGGTTATACATTTTCCACTTTGACAATCTCTAGTCTTAAAACTTATTGGCTAAAACGTCGTATGGCCAGGCAACAGTAGTGGCTGATTTTACCTTTGTTACCAGCAATGATCACAAAGCTTTAACGGCTCAAGCCGTTTGTGATCAGTTTGGTCTAGCTTTCGACCGCCAGAATATCGATCTAGTAGAGATCCAGGCTGATAACGGAGAGGTTATAGCCGCCGATAAGGCCCTGCAGGCTTTTGAAACATTTAAACGACCCGTAGCGGTGACCGACGACAGCTGGAATATCCCCGGTTTAAATGGCTTCCCCGGGCCATACATGAAATACATTAATCAATGGTTTAAGACCGAAGACTTTTTGCGGCTAACTAAAGACCTGAAAGATCGACGCCTGTTTATGCGGCACATAATTGCCTACCGCGACTCTCAAACCGAAAAGATTTTCTCGGCCGAGATTGCCTGCACCCTGCTCAAAGAAATCCGTGGCACCTCTCAGATACCACACTTTGCTTTAGTCTCGCTTGATGGTAAGCGGAGCATCGCAGAAGCCGAGACTACTAGTAATACTAGTGCCTTCGCCAGCTTGCCAAACGCCTGGCATAAGTTTGGTGAGTGGTTCAGCAGCAAACAGTAATGCATGATTTAATTTTATTTTTAATGGGCATTGTTGTTGGCGTTATGAACGCTATTGCCGGCGGTGGCATGTTGCTAGGCTTCCCCGTTATGCTGGCTATTGGTATGCCGGCCCTAATAGCCAACGCTACGGCTAACATCGTGGTCTTGCCTGGCAACGTCGCCTCGGCTTACGGCTACCGTAAATATTTAAAGCGAGTCCCGCGCTACTACCTGTTACTGCTAATCCCGGCCACCATAGGAGCGGCTATTGGCGCCATAATTTTACGCCACACTTCATTCAACAGTTTTGAGCAACTGATACCCTGGCTAATCTTATTCGCGGTAGTGCTGTTCGCCTTCCAGCCACTACTCTACAGTCAGCTCCAGCAACATCTGCACGGACCAAAAAATAAACGTAATGTTCAGTCGTTACTAACAGTCGGCTTGGCCTTAATCCCGCTAGCCATTTACGGCGGTTATTTTGGCGCTGGTTTCGGCTTCATTATGCTGGCTTTTTTAGGATTTACCGGCCTGCACGACCACATCCACCGTATGAATGCTCTCAAGAACATTATCACTGTCTGTATAGCCGGTGCTTCCATTGTTTGCCTGTACAGTTCACATTTAATTGATTGGCACCACGGCCTATTCATGGCCGCCGGCAACATGTTGGGCGGCTACTACGGCTCGGTCGGTGCCCAAAAAATCCCCTCACGTGCCTTAAGAATCGTGGTCATAATCATTGGTCTAGTGACTGCCGCCTACCTGGGCTTACGCCACTACTAAGCCTGGCCAACAGATACGAATCATGCTATATTTGGTCGGCGTGGCGGCGTAGCTCAGTTGGTTAGAGCACAGGACTCATAAGCCTGGGGTCAGTGGTTCAAATCCACTCGCCGCTACCAGTGTTACTTACATTGATAGCTTGTACTTTTAAACCGTTTGACGGCTTCATTTGACGGCTACACAGGCTTACGCTTACGATTTGCTGCTCATAAAGCTCCAATGCTAAACTTCGTCCTTCTGCACCAACGTGTTGGTAAATCTGTTGAGTTGTGGTGATGTGAGCATGACCTAATATCAACTGAGTGTCCCTTGCCGTAACACCAATCAAGCACTAGCTCTAGTACTCGTTGACGAATCCAACAAAATCATTATAGATTTGCTCTAGACCCGTCTGAACTGCTTTACGGATATCGCCAGTTTCAACAATTACTGACGGAGGCTCAACCATGCCATACATGCCAATCTCAACTTTCTCAACTGTTACACGTGATAGAGGGAACTCACCCGCACGGAGTTTCTCTACTGACCCAAACCTGACTGGCTTTGCGTAAAAGTATACCCCCTGGTCATTTTCGGGACCAAGTAACGTCGTAATCTCAGCATGTTCTTTCATGTGTGATATATTAACATACTATTGATATACTTGCAACTTTTATTGACTTGTGGTATTTTACTCATACACTTGCTGCAAATTGCAAAGTTTAGAATATTATTACTCTAGTATCGCTTAGGAGATAGAGATGGCTCAGCACTCAAGACCTAAAAACCTACAAGCCAACGAGGCAGTAAAAGCTGTTTTTCATATTCGACAACTTGGTGAGGAAGACCCTGAACTGGCAGTAGAACAGGCTTATAGGATAGAGAATCCAGTTGTGAGAGCCAACGCACTTATTGAAGCTGGTCGCATAAGTAGACTGGCAGGTCCGCTATACGCAGCAAGAAGCGCCATAGAAAGCGTCAAGCTTCACTCAATGACACGTGGTGACAAGCTAAGCAGACTAGCACTTACTGCGGTTGGTATTGATAATACGCTGGCGGCCAGAACAGCTCGAGAGATACCTAGCACTGTGTTCCGAACTGAGTGCCAACAACTTGTTAGCGTTAATATGGCTGGACATATGATTCGACAAATCGAAGATGAATCGTACCTCCAAGAGTTTCACCGATATCCCGAAATAGTTACAGGTGCGTTCTATGCAAGTGTTGGCTTGCCAAGTTATTTTGGGAAGCCGGGAGTACACAACTATGTCCGCCTATCTCTTGGTACTACCCGAGACATTCTTCCCACGGATAGGTTTGATGTAGTTAGGCATGGCGGCCGGGCTTTAGAAGCGCTTGTGGACAGCGAACCTTACTTTACAGATATGATTTCAACTGATTCAGAACCACGGTACAGCCCCTACTATAGAAAATCCTCAAGGCTATGATCTAGATATCTGACCGGCAACTCCAACTATCCCCCACATCTCCACCAGCTCACCCTTAATCCGATTCCATGTCGTCAAAGGTGGTAGAGCTTACCAGCAGCTTAAACCACTGGCGTAACACTGATGGCGTAGGCAAAAGAGTACTCGGGGTCAGTTGCCTGAATAGGTACTAGGCTTCCATTTATTTCATACCTTTTACCAACAAAATCAAAGTGCTTTATTTGGGAAAAGTAAGACTCTAGTTCATGGTCAGACTCAACAACAAATTGATGAGGGTCCTTTTGTGTAATTCTTGTCATAACAATATTATAACCCTTCTAGGCAAAGCAGTGAGGATAATTATAGCGTTGGTAGACATTACCCGAAATATCACCCCCCAAGTACTTTTTAGCCAATTCTACTCCTCTAGCGAAGTAACTGCTCACTGCCTCAAATGGCAGCTAGTATCTTGAAGTAATTGGTAGGGTTCTCTCGCTAGGTAGTCGTGCAGATAGATTCGACCTATACCTTCCTATGACTTTAGTTGTTAGTCGAGTTTTACATATTGTTAGCGGTAATAGAAATGTGCCTCAATCAATAAGAGACGTTATTTAGCTATATACAATTAGTCACCAATACGCAATAATACTGGCAAATGGCAATTTATAGTGATAGGTAAGAGCTATTTGGTGACCGGAATGACGAAGCCCGTATCGGTGAGTTTGTAGCCGGAGAAGGCTCTAGTATTTTTTCTCAAGGATATCCGCACCCCGTTACTGCGTCTGAACTCTATGACCGCCCACAGTCGACTGTCTCAAGGCTTTACCACACTATCGGCGAGGCATTAATGCAACCGCTTCGATTCGGGAGTAGTGGACTGAGGCTAGCAGCACTGGCTGTTACAGGTTGTGAAGATGTTGCTCGAAGTGCACTTGGACTCAAAGAACAAGACCGTAACGATTAATCCCTTACTTGAGGCAATTATAGTGTTGAGCAGGGCTTACCCGATACATCAGTCCCACTTAACCCTAAAGTGGTTAGCTTTGCAGCTTTGAACTTCTATTTAAGAGTAATCATTTCACACCTGATGGAATGACACTCAAACAGCAAATTGAGAGTCAAATAAAGTGACAATACTCATTGTGTCATAATATGTTTATTAACAGGGGTGGGGCTAAAATGATGTCACCCTTGACAAGGCAGTTTTTGGATAAGAAGTAATGACGACCTCTGTGAACAACTGTCGCTCAAGGTACATTGTACGACTTCCTGTGGCTAAAAATAATTGGCGACTATCCCCTTTTAACATGTAGCAGTTACTGGCTCGGTATGTGTGCCATAATAATCCAATGCGTATTATCTTTGGCTTGCTATCAGGTGTTCTGCCTATTATTGGAATGCTCCCCTACATCAGAGACGAACTTAGGGGGAAAACCAAACCTCATAGAATGGCAGAGTTTATATACGCCGTACTCGATTCAATAGCCTTTGCCTCTCAATTAGCTAAGGGAGCTACATGGTCAGCCATACTGCCAGGTGTTGGAATGGTAGAAATGGCTATTGGCTTCCTGCTATCACTGAAGTATGGCATGGGCGGTACTAGCAAAAAAGATATCGGTGCTTTAATTCTAGCTGGCTTTGGACTTGTATTGTGGTACTTCACGAAACAGCCGCTGACGGCTCTGTTTATAGTAATAGGAGTAGATTTGATAGGTACAACGTTAGTAGTTATCAAAACCTATGCTCACCCCCACACCGAGACACTATCGAGTTGGTTTCTTTCCTTTCTGGCAGGACTGTTTGCTGCGGCTGCAGTAGGACGCTGGTCGTTTACTTTTCAAATATATCCTCTATATATAGCTCTAGGTAATGCTGTTATCTGCGCCACTATTCTGTTGCGTAGAAATAAGGTTCCTCCGAATGATAAAAATGCAGACTTACATGCTGTCATGGTATAGTCTCTTCTGTATGGATGTGGACATTCGTGGCTTTCTATATTTGACGGCTATTAACACTTACACTAACAACCTGCTGCTCATAACGCTCCAATGCTAGGTATTATTCTTTAAACTTCAACTACTAATTATTCATTGTTGATGTAATACTTTGTGGCTAGACCTAGTTATCGTAAATGATCAACATCAAGACTCGTATCTCGACTCCTATAACTTTCAACTGCCGACTCGTCAGTCATAGCCGCCATGAGCTGTTGCTTTTTGTCCTCGGCAACATGGAGCAGATTTTTCTCAAGTGCCCAATAAAGAGTTCGATAATCTTTTCGCTGTTCCAGAGCATCAATCACTACTTCGTCCTTGAATACCCCCTCA
This sequence comes from Saccharimonadales bacterium (SeqCode), assembly GCA_036276195.1. Taxonomy (GTDB): domain Bacteria; phylum Patescibacteriota; class Saccharimonadia; order Saccharimonadales; family UBA4665; genus DATBED01. The sequence continues at coordinate 14,166 of DATBED010000054.1, forward strand.
GGAAAGAGATCACGATTTAAAATTGCTAGACGACTATTAGCTGGAACGCTTGTCATAGCCGCAAACAAACGGTTATGGTCAATTGCGTCCACAAACGTCTTAGGTACGTAGCTACTCAGTGAACGACTGTAGAATTCATCACCTCTTCTATAAGGTCTGGCCTCTCGCTCGGCAGGGGCACTTAGTAACGCCATTGGCAATTGATAGTACATATACTCGATTATGCGTGCCTGAGCTGCTTCCGTAAAAGCGTTATAGGACTTGATTAATGTCCTTGGTTCACCCACCCCTCCATCAATCAGAATATCAACAATCTCTGGTCGTAGTTCTTGCCCAACTTCAAGGACTCTGTTAATGGAGTTAATACTCCATGAGTTAGTGCGCAGCGCCTGTACAATAATTTGATTGCTATCGACGCTTCCGGCAAAACTCTTTAGATTATCGAGTGCTTGACTGGCAAGGCCCGCATTAACAATCGCACTATATGTCGTTACATTTAAATTTTTTAAATCCTCCAGTATGGCGCCAAGAACGTCGGGACGCTTGCCTGCTAAGACTTGCGCCAGCTGATTGTGATCGACGACTTCGTAAAAATCACCTCGACTGCTAAACGGAAGATTGTGGCTATACATTCCATCGTCATCTAGCGGTTCAGCTTCTAAGAGACTATCGATACTCAGGAGACCTACTACAACTTCAGACTGCTTTTTGCGTCGATACTCGCCACCACCTGCCCACTTTCGTAAGTATTGACGCTTTGCATTGGGATTAAGTAATTTCATCACAGCATTGCTAGGCAGTGGTAGCCCATAGTCAGTTTCTACAATCATACCTTTTAGTGCGCGACTAAAATCTCTATTCGGTAAGCCTGCCATGAGATATATGCGTATAGTTTCGAGGTCATTGCTACCAGCCATCACTCCTTTGAGAGCACGCTCCGAGAACAGCTCCTTTAACTGAGATTTATCAGTATCCGTGTTGGTGAATACCGCTGTAAGTAGCTCGGCTGTTAGCGGAAACTTGTCAGCTGTAAAAATACCTTCAGTGAGTGCCCTAATCACATCAGCCTTATCTTTAAATAGTTGTTCACGGGCTTCATCATGAATGATAGCCCCAAGCTCAGCCAAGAGCGAAAGTTTCTGGGCATACTCATTAAAGCGTTGAGGGGTTTTGCATAAGTAGTCAAAGAGATAGCGTTGTCCCTCCGGCGTGTCAGCCCTAGCAAGTGCCTCAAAATTATGCCAATACAATAGTGCCTGTTTCTGTGGCTCTGTACGGTTTTCGCGCTCGGTCTCATCGTCAGACCAACCATTGTCAACAAGGTCAACCCACGATTCAGTCAATAGCTGTTCAGTCAGTGACATATCTTCACGCAGATCAAACAACACGCGCATATCCTGAGCTAGTTGTCCTTGGCGTAATTGCTTAATCTCAATAACACGCGGATCAGTCCGTTCGTCAAGGCGAAAACCAGTAACTGGACCATCAATTTCGTAGATTAAGTGCAGGTCATCTCGTGACAAGACATACGTAGGATCAGCTGTTACCGCAGCATAAATTTCAGTAACGCGTTGCATATCGGCCACGTTTTTAAAATACTCAGACCCACCGTCTAACTCCTGCAACTTGTCTCGTACTATATCAAGCATGATGGGCTCAACCTGCTGGTTGGGGTGTATGCCTCGCACTTCCAAGACACTATACTCACCGGTGCGAATTGCGGCCCGAGGGATAGTGTTCTTGCCTTCAGCATCCTGGCTGTAGTAAATGTACATATCACCCTCATTTAGACAGTTCGCCGCATCGGCTTCACCGGCGATACACCAACCAGTGGCCCTACCTTGCAATGAACGGGTAAGTTCACGCACATCGGGATGTCTGTATAAGCTTGAGTGTACAGGTCCGCCTTCGTCTTCATCGTCACCTATCCACTCGTAGAGTTTCCACGCGCCAACAGTGACCTGGAGTTGCGCTTCGTGCGCAGGCTGCTGGTCGCGCAAAGCATGGGCGTAAAGTTTACCAAAATTAGTTTGAACATTGGCGCTGAGCTTCTGATTTGTTATGGCAGTATGTACCAGGCCAACTGCTTCCGGGCTGAGGTCAGCAAACATGCCTGTTGAGGTTTTAGTACGGCGACCAAACGATTGCTCTTCACGGTTAAAATCACCAAGTTTTATAACACCATTTAGAACGTAAACCTTGAACCAATCCTCGTGATTAGAAAACGGCCCATTTAGGTAGTCTACCCACCGACTAAGACTAGCCTTCTGGTCATGTGTGATACGAGTTGCTATTTCATATTTTTGTTGATCGGAATACTCAACAACGTCATGACCATTTTCTTGGCCAATGCGTGCTTCACGCTCAAAGTGACTATCTGGTACAGCTTCTGCGCTAATGGCCTGAGCGGCAACTTGCCGTGTGATACTCTCGGCATCACCCGTTAGGTAGCCATCGTTGGCATAATTTGGATCTGCCAAGAAAGCCAGGTAAGCCTCGATGCGATCGGCCGGCTTGTCGTCAATTTTTGTTCCACTTGCTCGCAAATACGCTACACTCTGCTCAACAGCTGGACTAGCGTGCAGCTGCGGATCGTTATGATGTAGAAAACTAGGACCGTTCATAGATAAAACTAACTTGACTAATTACTATTATTATATCATTCTATGGTACTTGAGGTCAATAATGGTGTCTGGCCATTTAATTCCATCTAATTTGGTAAAACTATATAGAACACGGGGGTGGATAGTATTTACTGATTTCTAGTTGCCTGTTCGTGATCTAAGCACTTCAAGATGACTTTGACGGCTACAGCGCCAATTATAAGCCGTCTATGGCGCACAGCAACTAACTCATACACATCGGTCAAGCTACATGGAATAGCTTCAAGTGCGGGTCTCATAAGCCTGGGGTCAGTGGTTCAAATCCACTCGCCGCTACCAATTTCAGACGGTATGTAGGTTGCACGCAAATGCTAAGATTTAATGAGGATGCGTTAAATCATGCAAAAGCTCTTGATTATTTCTAACGGTAGCTCCGTCAGGCAAGTCTCCGCCAAATTTATAAGCAATAAGTACCCTCATGTGAGTTGCCAATCCAGCTAAATATTGCCTTTCACTAATTTCTCCGCTTTCTCTCTGAGTTCTTAATAATACCGGGGGATGAGGATACTCAGCAAATTCTCTCATGCCATCATCTTCACTTATGTGAATAATTGTTGGCAAGCCGGCAGCATCATATACTATATCTCCAGGACTATACGTAGGACCTCTTTCTAGTAATTCAGTCATATTTCCTCCTATTTATTTTAATTATGCACTGGTCTTAAATTATGGCAAGCAGTAGCGGATTGGTTCAATAATACCCGCTTAGACTGCAACAGTAGTTTCTTCCCTAACTTGCTTTACTATCTGCCACATGGTTATCAGCTCACGTTTGATTTGGTTCCAGTTCGTTCCTAGCACGCCTACCATCAACAGATTTTTAGTTTTTTGATTATTGAACTTAGATATTAGGCGGCGGTTTTTTCTGCACGTTGTATCAATCTAGCAGTCGCTGTGGTTTCAAAGGTGTCATACTCTTGTCATACTCTTCTTGAGCGTAAAGACCTTAGCATGCACTAACTACTTGCTTACCGAGTTCAGTTATGTGAAGAGTCGGAGGATAATGATTGGGGTTGAATCTTGGATCCCATTCAATTACACCTAGTTCGTGCATCATGTTTTTTTCTTCGGCTGGTGCTAGTTCTAGTGCGCCCCATAGCAACCGAAAACCCTCTTCTTCAGAAGCGCCTTTTCGCACCTGGTTAGCAAGTCCACCTAATAATCTAGGCCATTTGCTAGCAATAAATGTGTCAAATGTCTCTTCAGACACTAAATTCGGGCTTGTTTCTTTTGTTGCCATATAAAGTTTTCCTTTATGTTTTTATGTTATATATTATTACCTGCATTGCAAGCACTAGCTCTTTGATTCAATAACACCCGCTTAGACTGCAACAGTGCTTTCCTCCCTCACTTGTTTGACTATTTGCCATATAGCTATCAGCTCTCGCTTGATTTGGTTCCAATCCGTTCCTGACGTGCCTACCATTTTGACATACTTGCAACTCTGTACTATAATGTAATAATCAAATAGCCTAGTAGGAGCCGAGGATATGTTTGAAGCAATTAGGAGCAAAAGAGTTGCAACAGCAGCAATACTTGTCTTTGGGGGCGGACTAGCTGTAGGTTGCGGCAATACAGTTG
>DATBED010000055.1:0-9198 GCA_036276195.1 Saccharimonadales bacterium (SeqCode)
AAATATTTGATTATTAATCACATTTGTGATAGAATATGTTTGGAAAAGTTAGTCTGGCGCACCAAAAATGTGCTTTACAAAGCATAACCGCAGGACTACGATTAGATCACAGTAAGATTTCTCACACCTAGCTTATGGCAATTAGCGTTCCAGAAGAACTATATCCTCCTCAACTTCCAGAGCGAGAGATTGACGTTATCAGCTCACGTGACCCTACAGAACCTATACCTATTCATAAATTAACTGGCCGTGCCTCAATTGGGGACTTTTTAGGCTTCGGGGGGATGTCCGTTAATGTAGGCTACTGGGAGCCCGTTAACCCTGTCGATTTTAAGCATGATGAAAGAGTAGGCTTGGAGCATGGCTGGGGCGCGCCGCCTTCAGCCTACGAGTCTCTAGCCAAGGCCTTAGCGTTAAGAGGTGTGGGCGCTTTCACAATTGGCGATTCCAGAAGTTTTGGTTTGCTAGGAGACTTATATTTACCGAATTATTTTAACGTCGCTGAAATATCAAGTAAAGTTGCCTGGACGACTATGAAAATAGTCGAGCGTCTTACCGAAGGTGAACGGTCTTTCGTGATGTATGGTCACTCTATGGGCGGTCAGACCGCTACAAATGTGTCTGACTTTGGGCGCGGCAAAATTAGGGGCTTGATAGTGGATGGTTCATGCGGTGCTGAAGAACATGATTTCATCGAAAGCTGGAGCCGAGCCCAAAGGTTTACCGGGGGAGAATTTACGGCTCGCGCCTGCGAAATAGTAATGGCTAACCCTCCAAGATTATTACCTGACCTTGTCTATCACGCCCTTAGAAACCTGCCACGTACCCTTTTAGAAGGCATAAACGCTGGCAGCACTAACTTACATGAGAGTTGGGGTCGCTTAGGTAAACTGGGCGTCAGAACGGCTGCCATACAATCAGCCCGAGATGTTTTTTCTCCGGCCGACGCCGTGGAAAGAGACAGCAGCGACGTGCTTGGCGCAATCCATAGGCGCGATGATCCGGAATCGGGTCATCTGGCACCCCAGTTGGATCCTGAAGGCACCGCCGATATTATCATAGCTATCTTAGATGAGTGGTCACGCCCTTCTCTAACACCTGCCTAGGGCCGCTACATTAACTTGGTGCCTGGATATCTTCGTGGCAGCTCTTCGTCTGGCACGTTGGATTCAATTAGCTTCAGCTCTCCCGGAAGTACGCTAGTAAACAGCCTCCGTTCAAATGAATACACTCCAGCCGTAAAGTCAGCATCACCCCTGCCTTGCCTGACATCAAAGCCGTAAAACCCAATAATTCCAAGAGGCTGAAAAATGCGAGCTCCAGCCACTGCCTGCACACCTACATGCCAAGCCTCCTCGGTTCGGTAAGCAGCTGCTTCAACCGCAAGAGGATCCTTACTCTTTAATTCGTATAAAGCTTGGCTGTCTACGCCAATTACTGCTGTAGGTCTCCAATTTTTAGCCAAACGTGGCGACCCGCTAATGCCTTCAACTGTCACGTTCGCTCGTACGTCCGTATGTTTGAGTTTCCAAGGAGGAAGCCATAGCTGCTGTTCATAAGCCTCACAGTCAGAGCCAACCAACTGGTTTATCATAAAGCGAATAGGAGTTAGTCGATCGAGGCGAGACTTATGTAAAGCGTATTGTATAGTCTCTCCCGCAAATAACACGTGGTCAGTAAAAGAGGGTTTGTTTGGCTTGGTCATAGCATAAATTTAGAGCTTCTTTTTGATTTCGTCAATCAGGTCGCGCAGCTCGGCGGCTTGTTCAAATTGTAGGTTGGCGGCCGCTAGGTCCATTTGTGAGGTCAAATCCTTTATAAGCGAGCCGTACTCGTCTTTGGGTATTTTATTGAGGTCTAGTTTGGCACGCTTGGCTTCTTCGGGCAATTCCGGTCGCATGCCCTTGCCTACCGCGCGCTTAATGCCGGTCGGCGTAATGCCGTGCTCGGTGTTGTAAGCTTTTTGGATTTTACGGCGCCGCGTAGTTTCGTCGATAGTTTTTTGCATGCTTTTTGTGATGTGGTCGGCGTACATAATGACGTGTCCTTGCTCGTGCCGGGCCGCCCGGCCGACAGTTTGGATCAGCGCCTGCTCGCTTCTTAAAAAGCCTTCCTTATCGGCATCGAGGATGGCCACCAGCGACACCTCGGGCAGGTCCAGCCCTTCGCGCAACAGGTTGATGCCGACCAGTACATCGTAAACGCCCAGGCGCAGGTCACGCAGAATGTCGCTGCGTTCGAGAGTGTCAATATCACTGTGCAGGTAAGCCACTTTGATGTTAACTTCCTTCAAATACTCGGCCAGGTCTTCGCTCATGCGCTTGGTTAGAGTGGTTACCAGCACCCGCTGGTGCTTGTCGGTAGTGGCTCTGATTTCGTTGATTAAGTCGTCGATTTGACCCTCAATGGGCCGCACTTCAATTGGCGGGTCCAACAGGCCGGTCGGGCGGATGACTTGTTGGGCTGGCTTTGGCGAGCGGCTAAGTTCGTATTCGGCGGGCGTGGCCGAAACGTAAACAGTTTGGTTGAAGTGCTTTTCGAATTCGGTGAAAGTTAGCGGCCGGTTGTCTAGTGCGCTGGGCAAACGAAAACCGTGTTCCACCAGTACCTCCTTGCGCGCCCGGTCGCCGTTGTACATGCCGCGCACTTGCGGAATCGTCATATGGGACTCGTCAATCATCATTAAGTAATTATCAGGGAAATAATCCAGCAGAGTGGCCGGTTGCTCGCCGGGTTCGCGGTTGGTCAGGTAACGACTATAGTTCTCAATGCCCTTAACAAAGCCCGTTTCCTCGAGCATTTCCAGATCAAAACGGGCGCGCTGCTCCAGCCGCTGGGCCTCTAAAAGTTTGCCCTCCTTTTTGAACTGCTGCAGCCGTTCACTCAATTCATTTTCTATATGCCCGAGGGCGATTTTCAACTTATCTTGCGGCGTGACGTAGTGGCTGCCGGGAAAAATCTTGTAGGAATCGAGATTAGCCAGAATTTCGCCGGTTAAGGGGTCGACTTTAGTGATTCGTTCCACTTCGTCACCGAAGAACTCCATCCGATAAGCCAATTCCTCACCGGCCGGGAACACGTCGACCACGTCGCCGCGCACTCGAAAGGTGCTGCGGTGAAAATCGATGTCGTTGCGCTGGTACTGGATGTCTGTCAGCTGGCGCAGGAATTTGTCGCGCACCTTGCGCTCACCGACCTGCACCGGAATAGACAAGCCGTCGTAATCTTCGACGGAGCCGATGCCGTAAATGCACGACACACTGGCCACGATAATGACGTCCGAGCGACTCAATAGAGCGTCGGTGGCAGCGTGACGCAAGCGGTCGATCTCTTCGTTGATTTGCGAATCTTTCTCTATATAAGTATCGCTGCGCGGAATATAGGCCTCGGGCTGGTAATAATCGAAGTAGCTGACAAAGTAGTGCACGGCGTTGTCAGGGAAAAAGCTCTTGAATTCGGTATACAGCTGGGCCGCCAGCGTTTTATTGTGGCTCAATACCAGCGTCGGCCGCTGTACGTTCTGGATGACATTGGCCATGCTGAATGTTTTGCCGGAGCCCGTCACGCCAAGCAGCGTCTGGTCGTGCAAACCAGCCTCTAAACCCTTGGTCAACTGGGCAATCGCCGTCGGCTGGTCGCCCGTCGGCTTAAACTCCGCCTTTAACTTGAACTTAGGCATCCTTATATTGTACCAAGATTACCTATTCAGTGGGTTGACGGAGATGGACCTAGTAGCTGGTCGAATACCAGCTCTTGGGCAGGCCGTACTTGGTGCCCACAGCTTTACCGGGCATCTGCTGACCCTCAAATACCACGCTCCATTTACCGCTGCTATCCTTGTGGGCAATAAAGGTTGTGCCCCCACCACTAGTGGAACCCACGCTGCCTTCGGCATTATTGCCAATTATATTTTTGACATTAACCGTATCCGCAGGGCCATAAGCCTTAACAGCCGCGGTAATTAAGGTATTTTCAGCTTCCTGAGTTTTCTTATTCTTATCAACCACCGCGCTTTGCGATTCCGAACTGGCTTGGTTTAGGTTGTCGGTCGATTTGCTTTGGGCATGGAAGACATAGTAGCCCACTCCGCCTAACATAACCACAATAATAACGATTAGTAACATTTCGATCGGTGCGAAGCCTTTAGAGTTGAGTTTTATTGACATTACTTTATCCTGCTTATGTTTTGAATAATTGTAGCATACGTCACAACTTTTATATACCTTTTCTTAAAGTTTCAGTTTTTCACAATTTTTTGTGAAACTGTTTATTTTTACTCCTTAGAAAATCTCGGATTCACAGAATCTCGTTAAAAATCGAAAACGACACAAAGCTCAGCAGAAATGTATCGCCGTAGGCCTTATAACAAAGAGTTAGCCGGCATGAGGGGTGGGCGGCTCGCCTTCTAGGAACCAGCTTTGATCCTCGGATTCCAGGTGTTTTCGCAGATCGGCATATTTTTCATCGAGAATAGCGACTATTCGCTTGACTAGCCGTTCCGGATTATCATCGTAAATAACCAGGTCGTCGACTGGCGGTTCCAGGGCCTCCATGAGCTTCGGGATTTGGTCGGCCGTGCCACCGCTTCCCGTCAGGATGCCGCAAGGCTTGTGGGCCTCGAGGGCCGAAGTAAATTCGTGCAAGCTGCCAAAGCGTCCACCAATTGTTATAACAGCGTCGCTGGATTGGACCAGATAAAGGTCTCGGCCAACATAGTGAAGGCCGGTGAAGTTGATAAAATCAAAGCAATTGCTGGGCAAACGGTATTTGCGCAGGTGTTCACGCAAGCTGACAGCCGGCGAAAAACCGATGCTCATGCCGCCAGCCTCCCTAGCGCCTACGGCCGCATAGTAAGGCAAGCCGACTGTGGCACCGGTGGTTAAAATGTGGCCGCTCTCGGCTATAGCTTGGCCGGTGGCTCGAGCCAGGTCGGCAGCGGTCTTAACAGTGTCGCCAGCCGCCGCGCCAGACACGCAGATTGAATAGCGTAACAGCGCGGCAGTGCTGTTGTTCAACATTCCCACCCCTTACATTTCATAAGGCAACCGTCTCCTCGACGAGTCGTGGCTGCAGCTCACGCAGGACAGTTTGCTCAATTGAGTCCGGCTTAAAATAGCCTAGCAATAATTCCTGCCAAAGTGACCGCTGGAAGAAGTGCACTAGCCGCCGCTCAAAGGGCAGCTGATTACAGCAGCTAAGCGCTGTGTCCAACAGGTTAAGCGACACTGGGTGGCCGCCATGCAGTAAGCCTAGGTGCGCGCTGCCTTGCCAAAAAGCCAGGCTCGGTTCAATTTTAGCGAGCGTCTTCTCAACCGGGTGCCAAGCGAGGTCTTCTAGCTGCAGATGCGGCTCATTTAACTCTTGCCCGAATTGTTTGAGCCCCGCATAATAGCGCTGAATCAATTGCCAAGGAACCGACATGTCTAACAGATGGGAGTTAAGCTGGGGCTCTTCGGCTACAACCGTCTGTACTAGCTGCCCAAAATCGGGTCTAACCTGGCATAATTTGAGATATGTGCCGCTTGCCCTAATGTCGTTCAACTCCTGCAGAGCCAAGCCCAGACTAGCCGTGACCGTGCCCGGCGGCATCTCTTTAGGAAGCGGCAGAAACACCAAGGCACCGAGCTCATCCAGGCAAATTAAATTATGCCGGTCGCTGGCCACTGCTTGTTCGGCCAGCTGACGCCAACGAACGGATTCCGGTTGTAGTAGGGTGATGTTTCTATCTTCAAAGTCGCTCGGCTTAAGCTTTTTGTACTGGTCCAGCAAGCGCTGCTGCCAATGGTTATTTTCGGCTAGTCGAGCCGCCGCCAGAATACTGACTGATGATTCATGCTTTAAGAAAGAACTGAGCGAGCGGTAGCCCAGTAGCTTCATGGCCTTTTTTGGCGGCAACTGCTTGATGATGGCCTTAAAACTGCTGGGTTTAAGGGCGAAAGTTCGCTGGCTTTCCGGCAGTTCTTTAAGGGCATGGATCATACCGGCCACTACTTCACCTTCGGCGGAGACGTATGTGGCCGCCAACGCGCGCAGCGTTTTAACCAGAAGGGCGTCATCGGCCTTTACCCGCTCCAGCAGCCCGTGGTAAAGCTCCTCGGCGGTGGTATCGTAAGGGTCAAGGCCCAGCCGACGCAGCTTAGCTTGGGTGGCGCGCATGACTTCAGTCGACAAGCGAATATCGCTGTTAGGGTGGCCGTTGGCGGCTTCCAGCTTGTTGAGACCAATCCTAAAAAATGGTTCTGGCGCCTGGAGCGAGTCTGATAAGAATCTCGTCATTTTTAGCCTCATTTTTGTCTAGCAAATTTGTTCTTCCTACTATCTCTAGATTAGCATAAGCACTGCAACTTAGAAAGATTTAGTTCAGGGGCGTCGGCCGGTACCAGTCTGGCGAATGGCGCAGGTAATGCTCAATGTCTTCCTCGGTCAATAAACCGGCCTGGGCCCCTACTTTTTGCACTACATTCATGGAGTTGATTGGCGCCCATTGCAGAGCCCCTTCGATGGTATTGCCTTTGATGAGCGCTGCCACGAAAGTGGAGGCAAAAGCATCACCGGCACCAGTACGGTCGACCGGTGGTGCCGGATCAGGGTAGAGAGGCATCTGGAAGCGGTTTTCACCATCTGAGGCGTAGGCGCCATCCGGCCCATCTGTAATAACAACTATGCGCGGCCCCAGAGCGTGTAGCTTATTAAATAAATCGTGGATGTCTTCATGGTTGCCGCCACCGACAGTGACGGCCTCTTCGCGGTTCAAGATTAACACTTCGCTGCGGCGGTAAATGCGCTGCAGGCGCTCCGTGCCAGCCTCCATCTGGAAGGTACCAGGCTGGAAGGCCATCTTGACCTCTGGATTTTCATCGAGCCAGTCTGATACTTGGTCGTGGTACTCAATCGCATGCTCGCTGATCGAACTGAAGTATACCCATTTCGGCGTTTCGGCCGGCCGCAGGTGCGGCCAATGGTAGTCGTACTCTTCATGCTTAATTAGGATAGTGCGCTCATCGCGGAACCACAGCACGTAATGGTAATTGCTCTTCTTACCGGGGTTAATGCGCACAAAACGCGTGTCAACGTTATTTTTATCGAGAGCCTTGATCATGTCACGGCCATGGGCGTCGGCACCGACGTTGGTCACAAAGGCGCTTTCTAGCTTCAAGCGCGCGAAGGCCACCGCGGCGTTGGCGGCGTTACCAACTGCTTCTACAATTTCGGCATGATCAAACGGAATCTTGGTGCCAAACGGCACGGCCAACCACTTGCCATGCTCATTTTCGTAAGTATGCTCATAGTTATCGAACAGCTTAATAAAAGCATCGGTTACTACATCGCCGATACTTACTACATCCGGTTTGTCAGCCACACCCACCCCCATAAACTTAGCTAATATTGCTTATGCTCTAAGTGTACCACGCACCTCTAAGCGATGCACAGCAACTTTTATGTACTTCAGCTCGTGCTTGACTTCACCCACATCGGTTTGTAGATTATTAATTTGCTGCTGTGTCTCGTTAAAGGCACTCGAAATTATCTGGTTAAGCTCGTCAAACATTGGCTCTATCTGTTCAGAAATTGAAGCGTCAAACAGCTGTTTAATAGATTTCAGGTCGGCTTTGGTTAGGCTCATGCCCATATCATAGCTTTCTGGTTTTACTATTCAAGTTTTTTAGGTGACTTTCTTGCAATACTTCATAATTTTTTAATATATCCACGATTGGCTGGCTGCAGCTTAAGCATAGCTCGACATTCTTCCAGGCATAAGACGGCCAGATATCGAACGCTTGCTCTCGACTGATTTTTTTATGGCAGTTGTCGCAACGCTTTATAGTCATGGACTCCCCCTCTGTATTTATTAGTAAGACCACTATAAGTCTAGTGGCGGGAGGAAGTCTGTTGTAACTTAAAAATTACACCGGCTGCGCTTTGCCGGAAGAGTTGAGATCGTCAATTTTACTTTCCACCACGGCTTGCACGGCCGGCACCACCTCTTTGGCGATTAGCTTGGCGACCGAATACTCATCTGGGTGATCGGCTAACGCCTTTTCTAGCGTAGTACGGTAGGCGTAGCGCATATCGCTATTAATATTGACCTTGGTCACCCCAATAAGCACAGCGTCGCGGAAGTAATGCCCAGGGGTATCACTGCCGCCATGTAAGCTTATATTGCAATCGATGGCTTGACGAATTTGCTGTAGCAGTTCTAAATCCAACATTTTAGGCACCGGATACTTACCGTGTAGGTTGCCGACAGCCGCTGCAAAGGTATCAATGCCGGTGGCCTCTACAAAAGCGCTCGCGCCCTCCGGCGTGCTGAAGGTCTTTTTAATTTCATCATAATTGATCTGCTCGTTGTGGATGTTGGAGCTACCACCGAAGTAGTGCGGCTCGCTCTCAACCAGCGCGCCGGTCTTTTTGGCGTATTCGACGACCTGGCGGGTGGCGGCGACAATTTCCTCGTCGGTGGCTTCGTGGTTGGCCTGCGAAACATCTATATGAATGAATTCGAAGCCGGCGTCAATACCTTGTTTGGCGGCTTCGACGCTCGGGCTGTGATCGAGATTAACGTAAACCTCAACGCCAAACTCGCGCTTGAAGTTATCAACCATGGCCCGCACGTTGTCTAGGCCAATTGTATCGACTTCGCCTTGGCTGACCTCCACCAACACCGGCGCCTGCTTCTTAGTGGCAGCTTGGACTACCGCCCATAGGGTGGCCTCGTCATCCAGATTGAAAGCACCAAAGGCCCAGTGCTCGGCCCGCGCCTGTGCCATCCGCTGCCGCGCCCGCGCGCAATTCGCTTGCATCTCATCCAGAGTCAACTGCATAACGCCATTGTACCCGCTTAAGCTTGCCTTTGCCAGCCTGCTTAACCTTGTCTCTGCATTGTCGAGATAGCGACGTTTGTCGCTATCTCGAGAGTGGCTTTTACTTACTGGCTAGAACGGCGTGGGCAGCTAGGCGGATGTGCTTGGCGTCGAGGCCAAAATGCTCAAGTAACTGTTCGGGCGAACCGGATTCACCAAAGCGGTCGTACATGCCAATCCGCTTCATGGGTGCCGGATGATTCTCGCCCAATAACTCGGCAATCGCCCCCCCGAGGCCGCCAATCACCTGACCTTCTTCGGCGGTCACTACAGCCCCAGTTTTACGGACGCTTTTAAGGATAGTTTCAGCATCGAGCGGTTTAATGGTTGGTACATG
>DATBED010000056.1:0-19177 GCA_036276195.1 Saccharimonadales bacterium (SeqCode)
ACCAGACTGCCGTCGTAGTCTAGCATTAGCAGGCGTTTCTCGGCCTGGCGGTAATCGCTTATTAGGCGTCGTCTCAACTTTTCTTTAAGTGTCCGGGTTATAGAAACAGTACCTGGTACGGGGCGGTTTAGGGTGTCGACAAAGTCTTTAGCCCATTCCTGTACGGTGTTAGTAGAGAGCTGCTGTTGCATGTGCCGCAAGCGGCGGCGTAACTCGCGGCGGCGCATGGTCAAGCCACGGTGCAGGGCCACCACCATGGTTTCCGGCTTGGCTGGGTTGACCAGTAGAGCGTCTTGTAATTCCTCGGCCGCGCCGGCCGTTTCGCTCAAAATGAGCACCCCGCCGTGCCGCTGAGCAGCCACGAACTCCTTGGCGGCCAGGTTCATACCATCTTTGAGTGGCGTTATAAAAGCCACGTCAGCCACCTGGAAAAGGGCGGTGACTTCCTCAAATGGCTGAGCTACGTTTTTGTAATCAACCGGCTGCCACTTGGCTGTGCCAAACTTCTTATTTGTTTCATCGACCAGAGTTTGTAGGCGTTTGCTAAGGCGCTTGTAGGCCGGCACTTCCATGCGAGAGGGCGCTACCACCATCACAAAAACCACCTTGCCTTGCAGGCGCGGATACTGCTCCAGCAGAGAAGAATAAGCCTTCAGCCGCTCACTTAAGCCTTTGCTAGGATCCAGTCTATCTATCGATACGATAATTTTACGTTTTTTGTATAGCTTGCGGTAGTGGCGGACCGATTCTTTAACCGGTCGTGATCGTGTGGCCGTGGCATACTTCTGGTAATCGATTCCCATAGGGAAGTCATCTACCCGCACCGAACGATTGGCCAAAGCGATTTCACTGTTGGTAGTCTGCCCGATACCGGCCGCCTGGATACTTTCCAGAAAATTGGCCACATAGCCTTGGGTGTGAAAGCCAACCACGTCGGCGCCGAGCATGCCGCTGATTAGCTTCTTGCTTTCCGGCAAACGCTCCAGACTTTTGGCGCTTGGCCAAGGAATGTGCAGGAAAAATCCCAAAATTACATCCGGCCGGGCCGCGCGAATCATTTCCGGTACCAGCAGTAATTGATAGTCGTGCACCCAAATATGGCTGCCGCGCTCGCTTAAATTAAGCGTCGCCTCGGCATATTTCTGGTTGATGGCACGATAGGCCTGCCAGAAACGTTTCTTCAATGCCGGCCGCACCTCGACACGTCTTAAATTATGGAACAGCGGCCATAGCACTTGGTTGCTGTAGCCGTTATAAAATTCATCAATTTGCTTTTGGGTCAAAAAAACGGGGGTGTAGTTGTGCTTGGCCAGCTCGTTTACAATGTCTTGGCGATCTTGGGCCGTCAGTTCGTCGCTGGCGATGCCGGGCCAGCCGATCCAGGTGCTCTTACGATTATTGACATACGACGACAAGCCGGTCGCCAAACCACCCGTACTAGGGTAAAAACGTAGTTTGCCATCTTCTTTATTGACACTAATGGGGAGCCGGTTAGATACGATAATAACCTGTGGCATGGATCTAAACTGTAGCATAGCAGAGTTTTGCCGGCGCCATTGTAGGAATTCACATATAATGACTGCATGATTGTCACCCTAACGGGCGAGAACGGTTTTGGGCTTGGCCACGAACTCGCAAAACTAATCGAGACCTTTGTAGCCGAACATGGCGAACTGGCCCTGGAGCGCCTAGAAGGCGAGGAAGCCGACTTTGCTCGCCTGCAAGAGGCCCTGGCCAGTCTGCCGTTTCTAGCTAGCCGAAAAATGGTCGTTTTGCGCTCACCGAGCAAGAATAAGCAATTTGCCGAAGCTTTTGAACAAATTTTGAGCGATATCCCCGAAACTAACTCTGTTATTTTGGTTGAACCCAAGCTTGATAAGCGTCTTAGCTACTACAAAACCCTGAAGTCCAAAACCGATTTTAGGGAGTTCCCAGAGCTTGACCAAAGCGGCCTGTCGCACTGGTTAGCCAATGAAGCTAAATCCAAGAACGGAATCATCAGCCCGGCCGACGCTCGCTACTTAGTCGAGCGAGTCGGTGCCAATCAGCAAATGTTATCAAACGAGCTGGAAAAGCTACTGCTATATAATTCAGAAATCACCCGCGAAAGCATCAACTTACTAACTGAACCATCACCACAAAGCACCATTTTTCAGCTGTTAGAAGCCGCCTTTGCCAGTAACCAAAAAAAGACGCTGGACCTCTATGCCGAGCAACGTGTCCTCAAAGTCGAGCCACCGCAAATCGTCGCTATGTTAACTTGGCAGCTGCATGTTCTGGCCATTATTAAAACAGCCGGGGACCGCCCGGCCGACCAAATCGCCAAAGAGACCAAAATTAATTCTTATGTTATCCGCAAAAGCCAAAACATTGCCCGAAACCTTAGCCTGGCCGACATTAAAAAACTAATCACCGAACTCTTAGACATTGACATCAAATCCAAAACCACCGGTATTGACCTCGACGAAGCCCTCCAAACCTACTTGATATCAGTAACCGGCTAGCCGTGGTTAGTGGTTCCAGCACTACATGCAAAGTGTATATACATTTATGAACGGCTAACAGGGGTAAATTGTATATAAGTGTATATACAAATAACACGTACGTTGAGAGTGCTACCAGGAATGCTGTAGCTTGGCTTAATAAATTGGGTTATTTTTTCTTAGCTGGAGCTTTTTTGGGGGCTGGTTTCTTGGCTGCGGCGGACTTCTTAGCGGTTGCTACTGGTTTCTTGGCAGTGGCTTTGACGGGTTTGACGCCGGCGGCCTTGGCCCGTTTAGCGGCTTGCCGCTTGAGGCGGGCGGCCTTGTTCTTGTGAATCACGCCCTTTTTGACGGCTTTATCTAGGTTACTTTGGGCGGAACTTTGCGACTTGGCCGACGGGCTCTTGGCGAATAACTTTAATGAGGCGCGCAGGCTGCGTCGGGTCTTGGAATTGCGGACCGAGGCCTTGCGGGAGACGCGAACGCGCTTTTTAGCGGATTTGATAATAGGCATGAGTAAGGACTATAACAGAGATAACTCCTTAGATCAAGTTACCTTTATAAAGTGATGGACAAGTGTAAGCGTTTATGGTAGTCTAAGAACTGATAATACCTCAAATAAAAAGTTCAAAACAAAAGTCATGGATGACGCTAAAACCCAGCTCCTAGAACGGCTCAAATCGGCCAATAATATTTTGGTGACGGTTAGTCGTAACCCTTCGGTGGACCAGCTGGCCGCCTGCTTGGGGCTGGCCCTGTTGCTGAACAAAGATGGCAAGCATATAGCCGCCGTTTTTAGCGGCCAAGTGCCATCCACACTGGAATTTTTGAAGCCCGAAGAAACTCTTGAGAAAAATACCGACTCCTTGCGTGACTTCATCATTGCCCTAGACAAATCCAAGGCCGACAAGCTACGTTACAAGGTCGAAGACAATGTGGTGCGCATCTTTATAACACCGTATAAGACATCGATCAGCCAAACTGACCTAGATTTTAGCCAGGGCGATTTCAACGTTGATCTAGTAGTGGCCTTGGGTGTTTCACAGCAGGAAGACCTTGACCAGGCTATAACGACCCACGGGCGTATCCTGCATGATGCCACGGTGGCTAGCGTTAATATCACAGGTGAAGGTAACCTGGGCGGCATTAATTGGAAAGATCCTCAGGCCAGCTCTTTGAGTGAGTTAATGACCGAACTGGCACAGGCTTTAGGGCCGAACTTACTAGACGAACAGATTGCCACGGCACTCCTGACCGGCATAGTATCGGCCACCGAGCGGTTTAGTAATGACAAAACAACTTCGCAAACTATGAGTGCCAGCGCCGCCCTAATGGCAGCTGGAGCCAATCAACAGCTGGTTGCCAGTAAGTTGGAGCAACCTGAAGATCTGCCGCCACCCCTTAGTAGCCCTGGTGACCAGAGTAATCAGGACTCTGATGATCCGCCTGACGGCACTATTGAAATTGAGCACGGTTCACCGACGGAAAGCGATCATAAGGACTTTGAGTTGCCAGCACCGGACGATAATCCTATAACTGTTCCAGCCGAGACACCGGCCTTAGTTGATCCTGCCGTCCCAGTAAGCAATCCATCACTGACATCTGGCTCCCGGCTGATGAGCCAGCCGCCTAGTATGGGTGGCACCTTGACTGCCAACACTCAGGCAGAAGGACTTGATCCTATGACCGATCCGCTTAGCTTGCCCGCGGTCGAGCCGCCCCAGTTGCTGGAGCGTAAACCAGCCGATCAATTCACGCCACCACCTTCTTTTAGCCAGACTTCGCCGCTACCAACTATAATGCCTGATCCAGCACCGGAACCACCGCCATTAGCACCGGCACCACCAATTGTACCAACGCTTCCCACGCCGGAACCGCCAGCTCCTGAACCAAAGCCAGAACCTGTAGCTGATTCGCCGACTCCCGAGCCAGTTCTAACGCCCCCACCTACAGATGACAAGCCGATATACACCCCGCCGGTTGACGCGTCTTCTGATTTGAATCTAAGCGAGCTAGAAGAGAAGGTCAAGCAGTCGGAAACCAAAGACTCTTCGCTCGATGCGGTTCGTGACGAGGTTAGTAAGGCTTTGACTAGCTCTGCCTCAGGCATGCCGCAACCACCCATTGAAGCCTTGAATGCCCAGCCGCTTGGCGAGGACTTGCACCCAGCTGATCCGGTAAAACCGACATCTGATGATACTGCAACCTCTATGGTGACTGATCCAGCCGCGCCGCCGCCGGTGCCGCCGCCGATTCCTTTTCAATTCGGCAACCCATCGCAGCAGTAGTAAACTACCTCCATGCAAGGCATGCTTTTGGTTGATAAACCGGCTGGTTGGACCAGTTTTGACGCGGTTAATTACGTGCGAAAAATGGTTGCTACCGCCGAGGGCAAGAAGCCTAAACAGGTTAAAGTCGGCCACACCGGCACACTCGACCCTTTTGCGACCGGTTTGCTGATGCTGCTGATTGGTAAGGACTACACCCGCCGAGCCGGTGAGTTTTCCAAGTTGGATAAAACCTACGCAGTGACTCTGCGCCTAGGGGAAGTGAGCTCCACTGGCGATCCGGAAGGCAAAGTTACCTCTGTTAATAGTAAAGTTCCCAGCCTTGAGGAGCTTCAACAAACTGCTCCAAAATTTATTGGCCAAATCGAGCAAATCCCGCCAGCCTACTCGGCTATTAAAGTCGACGGGCAGCGGGCCTATAAATTGGCTCGCGCTGGTAAAACGGTCACAATTGAGCCCCGTCAAGTAACAATCAACAGATTAGAAGTTGTTGAGTACAAGTACCCTGAAGTGAAAATGATCGCCGATGTTTCCTCGGGCACCTACATCCGTACGTTAGTTGAAGATCTTGGCCAGGCTCTGGGCACCGGCGCCTATACCACCGCCCTTAGCCGCACCCAAATCGGAAGCTCCTTATTAGAGAACGCCCATCAACTCGATGATCTATCTACAACTACCCTTCCACCACTCCTTGCCTAAGGGTGCAAAAAAGGAGTATCAAAGTAGTATAATCATACTCACTTTTTAGGGGTGGTGTTTAGAGCAGAGAAATTAATGGAGGATAGAGAATATATGACTAAAGTCAGCAATGCTAAATTACAAGTTCCGGTTAATGATCTTGTTTTGGGAAAGCTTAAACAGCAAGCCGAAGAATTAGGGTTTGACTCCGTGCAAGCTTACGTTAGATTCTGGATTCATGCGGCCATCGACGGCCGCGCGTTTATGCTGGCAGTTTCGGATATGTCTTTGCCGGAAGTCCAAGCCATCAGATATATAGAGTTGATGCTGGCCACCAGACACAATAAGCCTAAATCGCTGCCGCAGGCACTGAATTTAATAATCCGAGACCTCAAGCGCATCGATTACAAAAAAGTTATGGAAGGGCCACTGGCTGAGTAGTCAATTAGACCGAAACGACTTCAGCTTCAGATATTTCGATACTTAAATAATTCATAATTAAGTGTACAGGTTGAAGAGCTGCATCTCCAACCTGTACTTCAGTTGATGAAAGCCGAAAAACTTTAGGTATACGAGATTCAATGACCGGGCTTCGATCAAAATGTTCTCCCGATCCTATACTGTCAAAAATAGACTGTCAAAAATAGACATAGGTCAGATAATGTTACTCTATTTTTGTGTAAACGCAAGTGGGTTTTGTCATAGGCTGAACACAAAATTTTCTTTGAAGGGTTGCGATTGGGGCGCGCATCTGTTAAAATGAGTGTACATGATCACAACCGAGAAGAAGGCCGCCGCCATTAAAAGCGCGCAGGTACATAAAACTGACAGCGGTGGCGCTAGTGCACAAGTGGCCATCCTAACTGAACGAATCAAAGAGTTAACGGAGCACTTAAAGAGCAATAAGCACGATTTTATGGCTCGCCGGGGCTTGCTGCAAATGGTCGGCAAACGTCGTCGCTTGCTGCGCTACATTGCTAAGCGTGACAGCCAAACTTATCTCGATCTGATCAAGAAACTCGGCATCCGCCGCTAGTACCCAGACCTAGCACCTTTATCTTCTAAAGATACAACATTGTCATTATTGACAATAAAGATGCTGGGCTTGTGCACATTAATATAAAGGAGCGTCCTCTAGAGAGCCGCAGATATATGCACCCATGTTTAAGCACAAGGGGAGCGCGCGTATATTTGAACTCTGTAGAGGAATCTCTGAAAGAAGGAAACGATGGGACAGACAATTAACCCCACTGGCAAAGATATTATTAAAGTAGAAACCGACTTTTGCGGGCGCAAGCTCAGCTTAGAGGTTAATCGGGTTGGTTTTAGGACTTCGGCCAGCGTGATGGCTCGCTATGGCGATACGGTGGTGCTGGGCACGGTCATGGTCAGCCCTAAACGGCTGGAGGGTTTCGATTACTTTCCCTTAAGTATCGATTATGAAGAGAAATTTTATGCTGCCGGCAAGATTAGCGGCTCACGTTATATAAAAAGGGAAGGCCGCCCCAGCGACGATGCCATTCTGATCGGCCGAATAATCGACCGTCCCATCCGGCCGTTGTGGCCTAAAGGTTACCGGCACGAAGTGCAAGGTGTTGCCACGGTCTTGAGCATGGATCCAGCCTTTCGCCCCGATATGGTCGCTATGATCGCTTTAAGCGCCGCTTTCAGTCTAACCGGCGCGCCATTTGATGGCCCGGTGGCCGGCGTGAGAGTTGGTTACGACGAAAACGGCCAACTGGCTGCTTTTTTGTCAGCCGAGCAACTCGATAAGGGCGGACTTGATCTAGTAGTAGCTGGTACTAAAGACGGCATCATGATGGTCGAAGCCGGCGCCAGCGAAGTGACTGAAAGTCAAGTCGTAGAAGCTCTGGAATTTGCCCAAACAACCATGCAACCAGCCATCGCTCTGCAGCAGCAACTAGTTGATAAGATAGGCGTCAAACAACAGGAGTACGAGCTCGATCTGCCCGATGAAAGCGTCCAAAAAGAAGTTGACGCCTGGACGCTAGACAAGCTTGGTGAAGACCTGCGCCTGCCTTACCCTGAGCGCAATCTGATTGTGCAAAATCTGCGCGACGAATTGCACGCCCACTTCCGAGATAAACTAGGTGAAGAGCAATATGTTGGCAAGCTCTGGCAAGATTATGACGATGCCTTCACGCTGGCCGTGCATAAAGATGTTAGGCAAGGCATTATAAAAGACGGCGCGCGGCCCGACGGCCGGGCCTTCGACGAGGTTCGACCTTTAAGTAGTGAAGTCGGCTTCCTGCCGCGGGCTCATGGTTCCAGCCTATTCACGCGCGGCATGACCCAGGCATTGAACATCGTTACCTTGGCGCCGCTCAGCTATTCCCAGATGGTCGACACCATGGAGCGCTCCGGCGACCGCCGTTACATGCATCACTACAACGCGCCCGGCTATACGGTTGGTGAAGTGCGCCGACTGGGCAGCCCGGGCCGCCGCGAGATTGGTCACGGCTACCTGGCAGAACGTGCTTTAACAGCTGTTTTGCCAGACGAAAGCGAATTTCCGTACGCTATGCGTTCGGTTACCGAAATCATGTCGCAGAACGGTTCCACCAGCATGGCTGCCACTTGCAGTAGTTGCCTGGCGCTGCTCGATGCCGGCGTGCCGCTTAAAGGCGTTGTCAGCGGCATTGCCATGGGCCTGATTATGGATGACAGTAAGCCTATAATTTTGAGCGACATCGCCGACGCCGAAGATTTTGGCGGCGATATGGACTTTAAGGTGGCCGGCACTGCCAAAGGCATCACCGCGCTACAGATGGACATGAAGGTCCACGGCCTGCCGGTAGACGTGCTGCGCCAGGCGCTGGAGCAGGGTAAAACCGGCCGGGCCCATATTCTGGAGCATATGCTGAGCACTATTGCCGAACCACGTGCAGAAATGAGCCCTTATGCACCGCGCGTCGAATCCATAACCATTAATCCTGACAAGATCCGTGAGATTATTGGCAAGGGCGGCGAGACCATCCAGAAGATTACCGGCGAGACTGGCACCGAAATTGACATTAAAGACGACGGCACAGTCATGATTGCCAGCCCCGACGGTGCCAGCATCGCGGCCGCCAAGCAGTGGATTTTAAGCATCGTCGAAGAGCCTGAAGTTGGCCGTATTTACATCGACAAGCCGGTCGTCAGCGTCATGGATTTTGGCGCCTTCGTACAGATTTTGCCGGGTAAAGACGGTCTGGTACACGTTTCCGAGCTGGCCGAAGAGCGCGTCAATAAGCCCAGCGACGTGGTTAAAGAAGGCGATAAAGTCACCGTTAAGCTGGTGGCTATAGACGACCGCGGCCGCCTGCAACTCAGCATGAAAGCTGCTGCCCGCGAGCTCAAAGACAAGAAGTAGATATGCTAAATAAGCTTGATAGATGGCATAAAACCAAAGTGGGTCTGCTGGTTTTTGCCATCGTAGAGCTGGCCATAGCCTACGGATTTGCCAGTTTGAGTATCGATCGCGGCAACTTCTGGTGGTACCTTCTGACCCTTGTCTTCTTTGTCGGCTTTCTGCAGAACCTAGCTCGATTAACCGGAAAGTTCACCCATGCCAGACGCGCAAACTAAATTGGATGAGATTGTAGAGCGGATCATGAAGGATGACCCGACACCGGAACTAAGGGAGGGCGCGACGCAGCTGGTGTTTGGCGAAGGCAATCCAGATGCCGAGATCGTGTTCATCGGCGAGGCGCCGGGCAAGAATGAGGATCTGCAAGGCAAGCCGTTCGTGGGCGCCGCCGGTAAGTTCCTGAACGAGATGCTAGAGATGATTGGCCTGAAGCGCGAAGACGTTTACATCACTAACATCGTTAAATACCGGCCGCCGAACAATCGCGACCCGTATCCCGAAGAGAAGAGCGTCTTTCTACCGTACTTGGAGTCCCAATTAGAGGTAATTCAGCCAGTGCTGGTGGTCACGCTGGGCCGTCATAGCCTGAATTGCTTCTTGCCGGACTTAAGTATTAGCGTTTGCCATGGCCAGCCGAAGAAGTATAAGGGAAGGGTGTATTTGCCCCTGTTCCACCCGGCGGCGGCACTGTATAACGGAGCCATGCGCCAGACGTTAATTGACGACTTCGCGCTGATTCCGGCTATTATCGAGAAAATCAAAGCAACTACTAAGTAAGAGAGGAAAATATGAATCCAAAAGAAGATAATAAACCTAAACGTCGACCTCAGTGGCAGAAACCGCAAGGGCAGACAATCAAGACTAACTTAACGACCTCGCGCGGCCAGGCCGTGCGGGCCCAAAGACGTTCGCAGCAAGACGCCCAGCGGATTGCCAATCAATACGTGTCGGCTGACCCTGCAACCAGGCCGGCGCGTGCCAACGTGATTGATGACCGCCCGCAACTGAAAATCATCGGTCTTGGTGGTATGGATGGCGGCGGCTCCAAGAATATGATTGTGGTCGAGTACATGAATGACGCTGTAGTGCTAGACTGCGGTAATGACCTGGGTGTTGACCTGCCGGGCATCAACTATGGCATTGCTGATACAACCTACCTCGAGAGTATTAAACATAAACTGCGGGCTTACATCATCACGCACGGCCACCTCGACCACATTGGTGGCTTGCCGCACATTGTGCCTAAGCTGCCGGCACCAATTTATGGCAGTAAGTTCACTATTGGCCGCGTCGAGGAAATCTTCGAGAACTTCGGCTTGCCGATGCCCGACGGTTTTGAACTTAAGACAGTCACCATGAACGAAGATACCCATGAACGTCTGAAAATCGGTGAATTTTTCGTGGAACTGATACGGGTAACCCATTCTATACCAGGCAGCACCATGATCGCGTTGGATACGCCGGTCGGTCGTATCATTAACACCGGTGACTTCCGGCTGGACCCGAACCCACTAGACCACGAGCGCACCGACATTGAGCGTCTAACCGAACTAGGCAAAGAGGGCGTTTTAGCACTGTTAAGCGAGTCCACCACGACTGAGCGCCTGGGCCGCACTCCCAGTGAATCGATCATCGAAAAAAGCTTTGTTGACATCATGGAACAGGCACCCGGCCGCATCTTTATCGGTCTGTTCAGCACCAACATGAACCGGGTCCAGATGCTAATCAACGCCGCTGTACACCACAACAAAAAGGTGGCCATCGACGGCCGCAGCATGGTCAGCACGCTCGAAATGGCCGTGCGCCACGGCTTCGTGCGCATTCCCAAGGGCACTTTTGTGCCAATTGCCAGCGCCTCCACTATGAAAGACACCGACTTGGTCGTGGTCTGTACTGGTTCGCAAGGCGAACCCAGCTCGGCGCTGCAGCGCATGAGCAATGGCGAACACCGTCACGTCAAACTTAAAGAGCAAGATACGGTGATCCTGTCGAGTACGCCGATTCCGTACTCCGGCAATGACGCTAAAATCCGCCTAATGGTCGACGACTTTCTAAAAAAGGGTGTGCATGTCTTCCGTCATGAAACCCGCGAAGTCGACGGCGTCGGGCCGCTGCACGTCTCCGGCCATGCCTCGCGCGATGAGTACGCCGAGATGATCGACATCTTAAAGCCGAAGTTCTTCATTCCAATCTATGGCGACTTCACGGCCAAACGCTACCACGTCGACCTGGCGGTAGAACAGGGTATCCCGCGCGCCAACACTCTAAACGTCGGCAACGGCGAAGTCATCACTCTGACACCAGATAAAATAGAACTGGCCGGCGAGGTGCCGCAGGGTACTATCTTGGTCGACCAAACGGGCGCGATTGTTAGCAATGTGGTCGTGAAAGACCGCGTGCTACTGAGCGAAGAAGGCCTGGTGGCTGTGGTGCTGACTATCGACCGCAAGGCCGGCACTCTAATGACCAGCCCAGACATCATTAGCCGCGGCTTCATTTATATGCGCGATAACGAAGAGATTATGAACGGCCTGCGCAACGAGCTGAAGCGGGCTGTGCAGCAACGCTTTAAGCGGGTCGACCTCGATCGCTTCAAGGCCGAGCTCAAAGATCATATTACGCATTACCTGTTCGAACACACCCAGCGTAGCCCGATCGTCATCCCGGTGGTGAACATCATTAGTGGCGGCGGCAAGCAGCAGAGCGGCGACAAAAAACAACCTGGTCAAGCCTTGGCCGAACCGGTCAAAACAGCCGAACAAATCGCGGCCGAGCAGCAGAAGCGCTTCCAGGAAATGCGCGCCCGCCTACTTACCCAAGACCCTCGCGTCGACTAAGCCGCCACCTGTTCGAGCTCCAGACGTTCAGATAGATAATTAGGTTCGCTTGGTACCAGATTCAGTCCCTCCGGCTGTTCAATAATCCGGCGTAAGACCAATTGAGCTGGCCCGGGAACTTTAACTATTTGGTTACCGTAGCCATTAGGATTGGGAATCATTCCGGCTTCTAACGAGCTTTCCATATCAACTTGCCAGCTTGTAATACCTTGTTGATTAAGCCTTCGGTGAACACTTGATGCAACCATGTTCAGATAAGCTTGGTTTTCAGGCCGGTCGCTGATCCTGAACTGTGCTTCCGAAAGGTCAGCCTGTTGGGCTAAAAAGTTACCTACAAATTCAGCGGCCCGTTGAGCCTTATCCTTTATATAATCTGAGTCGTCAGAGACTTCCGGCCTGGAAATTTTAGTACCTACAAGGTCTGAGACGAAGAGCGACGCCTGCAGAACCGGCAGTGCCGTCCTTTTTATTACCCTTTTGTTTCGTTTCGCAACCTCTTGCAGGCGCATAATCGAATTTTAGGCTTAACATAAGCATTAAACAACTTGATAAATCTCACAGGCCTTCACCTAAGGAATAGAGTAAGACCAAGTTGTTAGTAAATTTGACTATTATGCAAAAATTTGTTATAGTTTAATCTGAAAGCAAAGATCAAAAATGCCTGAAACGCCTCACATTTCATACGAAGACGCTAAACAAGATTCGAATCTAGCTCAAGTTATTGCTATTAACGAAGAACCATTCAGGGTGGGTATAGACCGAGCTAAGGAGTTTGGGCAAACAGCCACTATTGCCACTTTGAACGATCTACAACAACAGGCTCATAACATAGCTAAAGAAGACAAAGATTACCAAGCGTGGCAAGCTGGCCAAGCGAAAACATCCTCGACTGAATCTGAGACAAAGGGCATTACCGAAAAAGATCGTGAAATAATTCAGCACTGGCTGGATACGGGCTTAGTGACAATGCACACGTGGCTGGGCCCTAATAACATTGATAGGCGCAATAACCCGGATAGACAGAATCGATTTCTGACAGTGTTTAGTGATCGGGCTAAGATGAGCGGTGCTTATAGTTATGATCGAACTAGTACACCAGACAGGCTACAGGCTTTGTTTACAGATAAGAGTATACCTGAGTTAGTAACTGCCTCTAAATCTAACATTAAGTTTGAGAAGGTTGACAGACAGTCGCCTAAAGGCCAGGAGAATCTGGTTATGATCCAATATGAGGTGCTGACCCGTGGTTATCAAAACCAGTATGGAGTAGCCGCCAGGGGCAGGATATCGAGCAATATAACTAGATTGCATTTATTCCTACCAGAATCGGAAGCAGTAGAGGCTTTACAGACTATAAAGGGCAATCCACAGGTAGTCCGTGAATTAGCTGATGTCTTTATGGGGGAAACACTTGGTGCTGGTGAAAGCTGGGAGCAGGCTCGGCCTAGTTACGATAAGCTCAGAGAAATTAATGGTGGCGTCAATCGGATGGCATTTTATGAAGGAAATCCTCTCAAGGCTAGTCTAGAGAATAGTCAAATCGTAGAGTTCTAGGCATACTAGGGTATACTTTTTATGCCTAATGTATTGGCGGTAACCCAAGTTGCTGACCAACCTGAATCTCAAAACCCCCAGGAATAGACTTCATCTACTTCTAAAAGACACTGTCGAGATAGTAAGTAGTACTTACTATCTCGACAGTGCAACAGAGAGGTGAATTGAGCAGGAGTTTTGAGATTCAGGTTTACCAGGCTTGACGGGGGTTGTAAAAATTGCTATAATATTAGCTAGTCGGTAAAAACTGATATAATAAGAAGCTAATGGCTAAAAAGAAAAAGACAACTAGAAAAAAGAAGGTCGAAGAAGTCAAAGAGCGGTCGCCGTTCTGGGGCCAGGCTACGGCGATTATTTTGATGCTGGCGGCTATCTTGCTGCTGATTGGCGGCTTCGGCACTGGCGGACCACTGCCGGTCAATCTGTTCAAAGGTGTTTATGCGACCTTTGGCTGGGCAGCCTACTTTTCACCGGTAGCCCTCGTGGCTTTGGCCGTCTTTATGTTTCAGGCCGAGGATCATAAGCTGTCTAAGGGCAAACTGTTCGGCATGCTGGCCGTGATAATTTTTGCCAGCGCTGGCCTGCAAGTGATGTTCACGTCTAAAACAGCGAGTGGTTGGGCCGATGGCCATGGTGGCGCGGTTGGTCGAGTAGTTGGCAATACACTGCTGGGGGCTTTGGATAAAATTCCGGCCAGCCTGGTGTTCTTCGTGCTGACCCTGTTGGCTGTCTTTTTCGCTTTTGGTATTTCGCTGGCTCATCTGTTAAGGGTCGGTAATTTGTTCAAACGTGAAGCTAGCGAAGAAGAGAATGACCTGGCCGCTTTGAAGGCCAAGGCGACCGAGCAGCAAGCGGGCTTTCAGCTGAACGAAGGCGTGCCGGTGGTGCACCACTCGCCGGGCGAGCCGCGGCTGAGCACGCTCAAGAACACCGCTCAAAAAATGACCGCCAACGAGAACCACGAGGCGCTGACCACTGCCAGCGACCCCAACTGGCAGTTCCCGAGCATCGATCTGCTTAACCAGAAGCAAGATAAGGCCGATGCCGGCGACGTCAACTCTAACGCCCAGATTATCCACGACACCTTTGAGAACTTCAACATTGGCGTAGAGATGGAAGGCGCCAACATCGGCCCGCGCGTCACCCAGTACACGCTGAAGCCGCCAACAGGGGTGAAGCTGACTAAAATCACGGCGCTCGAGAATAACCTGGCGCTGGATCTGGCCGCTACATCTATTCGTATGGAGGCACCGATTCCCGGCAAGCGCGCCGTGGGCATTGAAGTGCCGAACGTTAAATCGGCCACCGTGCGCGTCAGCTCCATTTTTTTGAGTCAGCAATGGCAGGAAATGCAAGGCGCCTTGAGCATTGGTATCGGCAAAGATATATCTGGCATACCGTTAGTCGCCGACCTTGATAAGATGCCGCACCTACTGGTGGCCGGCCAAACCGGTTCCGGTAAGTCGGTTATGATCAATACCATTCTGACTAGCCTGCTGTACCGTAATTCGCCGGCCGACCTCAAGCTGATTCTAGTCGATCCGAAACGCGTCGAGCTGAAGCCTTACGATGACATTCCGCATCTGTTAACACCGGTTATAACCGAACCGGAAAAGTGCATTTCAGCTTTGAAGTGGGCCGTGGCCGAGATGGAACGGCGCTACCACGCCTTGAGCGAAGTCGGCAAGCGCAACATCGGTGAGTACAACTCGCTTAAAAAAGAGGAGGGGATGCCTTACATAGTGATCGTGATTGACGAGCTGGCCGACCTAATGATGATGGCCGCCCGCGACGTTGAAGCTCTGATTGTACGCATCGCCCAAAAGGCCCGCGCCGTCGGCATCCACCTAGTGCTGGCCACCCAGCGGCCGAGCGTTGATGTTATCACCGGGCTGATCAAGGCCAATGTGCCAGCCCGCATTGCCTTTACTACCGCCAGCCAGGTCGATTCCAGAACTATTATCGACCAAGTCGGCGCCGAAAAGCTGCTTGGCCAAGGTGACATGCTGTTCCTAACAGCCGATATGCCCAAGCCAAAACGCATTCAAGGGGCACTGATCGGTGAAGAAGAAACCTCCAAGGTGACCGACTTTATTCGGATGCAGCGGCCGCCGCAGTATGACGACGAGGTCGTCTCGCAGCCGGTTGTGCTTAACGGCAAGGGTGGCGTCGTGGCCGATCACGGTGGCAATGACATGGACGACGAAATGTGGCGCGACGCCGTTCACGTCGTCATCGAAAACCGTAAAGCCAGCACCAGCCTGCTGCAGCGCCGCTTGCGCATTGGCTACGGCCGGGCCGCCCGCCTAATCGAAACTATGGAAGAGCAGGGCATTGTTGGTGCCGCCGACGGCTCGCGTCCGCGCGAGGTGTTGGTCCACTCCATGGACGAAGTCTTTGGCGGCGGCGAAGCCACCCCTGCCGGCACTCCCGACGCCGTCCTCGACGAAAACTTCGCCGACTAATTGCTTGACAAGACAATGGATTAAGGAATAGCATGCCAATATGACAGAGGCAAATCCATCCGCCAGATATGGGTCATCATTTAGCACAAAAAAGTGGTTTATTCATTTCGTAGATTCTCATTTACCAGAGGTAGATACTGACGACGTTACTGACAAAAAATTTAGCTTTAATGCAAATAGTGAGCTGTTTCTTCCCGCAGGCGAGATGATTGTTCAGCGTTTCGTTGCAGTTCAAGTTCGCAATGTACGCCTAACTGGTTTTGATGGCAGTACACTACTGGGCATCACGCATTCACCCGATGACATGACCATGACTAGCGTGTCACCGGAGCAAATTGAGAGTGAGTTTAATGTTAGTCTTAATGGCAACCCTATTCCCAGAAACACTTCGAAAGTCTGGTTTACTAGAACTGTTCTTTGGCACCTGACTGCCGACGAGTCGATAGGCGGCCTCACAGACCATACCGATAGATCTCGGCGGGCCGCGAGTTTCACTTCAGGGTCCAGTCAGTAACTTAACCTTTGTTTGCCGTACAGTGACCAAAATTCGCTCTTTTGACTCAATCGAATATTGAGCATCAGATTGACACTTTAGTGATATTTTGATACAATTTCTCTCATGAGCGATTCGGCAAGATTAACTATTCCTATGAATAAAACTTTGCGCACTCAATTGGGCAAGCGTGCTAGTGACTTGGGCTTTGATTCATCACAGGCTCTTCTC
Source organism: Saccharimonadales bacterium (SeqCode) (assembly GCA_036276195.1). Classification (GTDB taxonomy): domain Bacteria; phylum Patescibacteriota; class Saccharimonadia; order Saccharimonadales; family UBA4665; genus DATBED01. Next base: position 16,403 of record DATBED010000056.1, read on the forward strand.
CGTTATGTCAGCAAAGCCATAGTAGATGGCCGCCAGGTTGATTTTGGTATCGACTACGGCGCTCCGCGCGACAAAGACGGTTGGGACGATTGGGGTCCGGTGCCAGAGAAGGTTTTAAAGCGCTGGGACAAACAAGTCGCTGATTATAAGGCCGGTAAAGGAAAAACTTTTGACAATATAGATGACTTTTTGGCAGACTTGAAGTCCGATGCGCTCAAACATAATAAAGACCTTAAAACGTGATGAGATCTTTGATCGACATTATGCTGAACGCATTGCAGTAGATCTGACACTAGCTGAGTTATTTGATAGTCAGTTAGCAATTTTTCTTACGGATAGAGAAAATCCCAAAATAAATGATCATCATCTAAGTTGGGGTATGCAGGGCAAAAGAGCTTTTTCGATTACTAAGGACATTCGCGTTGTCTACGTAGAAACCGATGAAACTTTCCTGTTCTTGGATATCGGTACTCATAAGCAAGTTTACAAACAGAGGTAAATCCTCTATAATCTAGTTTACTATCAACTTCTGCTCGTGGCACTAAGGCATACGGGCATAACCAAAGGAAGGAGCATCAATTGAGTGACGTGAATCAGTACGAGATTGCTGTGTTGTATCATCCTGACCTAGAAGTCGACCTAACCAAGGCCGAAGACCGCGTCAAGAAGATCATTGCCGATAACGGCGGTAAAATTACAGCCACCGACAACTGGGGCAAGCGCAAGCTGGCCTACGACATCGCCGGTAATGAGCACGCCGTGTATGTGTTTTACAGCGTGGAACTACCATCACCGGCTGTTAACAAAGTCGAGAGCATGCTGAACATCGCCACCGAGGTCATCCGCTTCCTGATCACTAAGCCAGACCTGAAGGCCATTGCCAAAGCCGAGGCAAGGCGCGAGGAGCTGGCCGAACAAGCCGCTAAGCGCGGTGACAGGGGTGAAAGCGAAGAACCTAGCGAAGAAGATTAAATAATCATTAAATAACTTGACGCCGCTTTTGTACGAGCGTTAAGGTAGGAACACTAACTAGTTAGACATAGATCTTTTAAATCAAGGAGGAGCCGAAATGGCAAGAAGTCTTAACCAAGTAACATTAATGGGCAACTTAACCCGTGACCCGGAGCTGCGGCAAACGCCGACTGGCCAAAGCGTCACCAGTTTTAGTTTGGCCCTAAACCGGGCCTACAAAGATTCTAGTGGCGAATGGCAGGAAGTGACCGATTATATTGATTGCGTCTGTTGGGGGCCGTTGGCCGAACGCGTAGCACAATACCTCAGTAAAGGCCGCCGCTGCTTGGTGCAGGGTCGTTTGCAATCACGTTCCTGGGAGCAAGACGGTAATAAACGCAGCAAAGTCGAGGTCCTGGCCAGCGACGTTACCTTCCTAGATAGCCGAGGCGGTGGCGACAATGCTAGCTCAGGCGCGGATGGCGCTTCGGCTGACACCCAGGCTGCACCGGCCGACAAACCAAAACCTTCTAAAAAAGCCAAGAAAGACGATGTCGTCATTGAAGACATCGGCGACGAACCAATTAATTTAGACGACATTCCGTTTTAGAGAGGAAGAACATGGCAAAGATTTTTAAATCTCGCACCGATGTAGCCTATTTTGACCACAAGGATTTCAAGACCTTGCAACGCTACGTTAACATTTATGGTCAAATAGAGACCCGCAAAAAGACCGGCTTAACAGAGAGTCAGCAACGCCATCTAGCGGCTGCTATCAAACGCGCCCGCCACTTGGCCTTGCTGCCATTCGTGGCTAAGTAGATGGCGCTAAGCATTACCGATCTTAAGAAAGGTACGCTGTTCCAGTGGGACGGCGAACCTTTCCGCGTAGTTGACTACAAACAAAAAGTGATGGGTCGCGGCGGTTCAATTGTGAACGTGCGCATAAAGAGTCTGGTTGACGGCAAAGTGCTAGAGAAGACCTTTAAAGGTAACGAACAACTTGATTCGGCCGATGTGACTAACCAGACGGTGCAGTATCTGTATAACGACGGCAGTACGTTCCACTTCATGAATGAAGACAGCTTCGAACAATTCGAAATCCCAGCCGATTTGGTAGGTGATAGCGCCGGTTACATGAAAGAAGGCGACCGAGTACAGCTGCAGTTTTTTAGCACAAGGCCAATCAACGTAGAGCTGCCCAAGAACGTGCCCCTGCAAGTTACCTACACCGAAAATGCCGTAAAGGGCGATACCAGCTCGTCTATTACCAAAGACGCCAAGCTTGAAACCGGTATAACTATCAAGGTGCCTGCTTTTATTAAGCAAGACGACATCATCTCAGTGGATACGTCTACCGGTGCTTACCGTGAACGTGTGAAAGACTAGCTTCATTCAACTATCATAAACATCAATTTCGTGGCCATGCTCTTTGAACCATTTATTACTTGAGGCAATTGCCTTGCGATGTTTGATAGTTTCAAAAATATAATCCTCTTGGCTTTGTTCGAAGTTTCTATGATGCGGCATAAGGTACCAAAAAATAGCTATACGAATCAGTTCGCTACGCGAAGTGCAGTCTTGTTTGACAGCTTCATCAATCCGTGACAGAAAGTGTTCGTTAATTCTTAGGTTAATCTGCGCCGTGGCCAGTTTATGACTTCGTCGGTGTCTGGTTTTTGTTGTATCAGATGCATCACTTGGGAGGTTCTTCATGTGGTCTTTCTACACTACTCATTAAACGTATATACAAATAAGGATCTTCACCCCTAGGGGCTGTATATACATTTAGCATGTAGCTAGCGGAGAGCAAAGCGGTAGGCC
>DATBED010000057.1:0-1509 GCA_036276195.1 Saccharimonadales bacterium (SeqCode)
CGTATCGCGCACATAGGATTGAGTGCGATTTAGCTGTGACGGATCCGAGCTGACAACCCCTGAAACAAAGGTTCCGGCAGGGTACACCTGTGAATCACGCGTACCGTTGCCTCCGTTTCTGAAGTTCTTCGCATAGACATACGTTACCTGGTATGCAAAACCATGATGGTATAGCCTTTGAAAGTTGACCTGAACACCATTGCCATTCGACCATCCGGTCTTCCTCATTAAATTAATATTTCCGTAGGTCGTTTTGTTGTAAACCCTTGTAGCGGTATTGGAGTAATAGCCGGTCGGCTTCGGCAGGCCAGTATTGACATACCACACATAGTCGTTACTAGGTCCATTATTCGTATACCACTGCTGCTCTAAATTGCCTCCATGATTTCCTATGTAAGCGACGCTGATTGCCGTCTGATGCCCTAAATCCTTCTGGGCAGTCACGTTCCACTCCCTGTAATAATTCGGCGGCTGCTTACTATCCAAGGCGTCTATCTCAAAGGAGCCCGGGCTAATAGCATTCTGGTTATTGAGATCTATTACGTCCGTACTATTCTGGCCTGCGACAACCGTTTGCGGCGAGCGCAGAATATAGTTGCTGAGACCATCCGGGCTCTGCGCAGCGCTCTTATAATCCTCGACGTAGTTATACGTATACGGCACATTTCCGTTCATTGAGCTATAGAAATTGCGGGTTGGCGTGGGGTATATATACGCGCCGTATCCCCCTCTGACGACCAAGCCATGATGCGAGCCAAACGGCAGCCACGCCAGGCTTACGCGCGGCAGAAAATTGAAATAATGGCTATCGATGACTCCGCTTGGCATTCCTGCTTGATCTGGCGTTTCAAACTTCACGCCGATACCTTGCAGCCCATTCACGAGTTGCTTCGTTGTATAGCCTTTTGCAATCAACTGATCTGTCGGCAAGCCGGTGACAACCGCAGCATTCGCATAGTCGAAGCTAGTGAACTGACGATCCCTTTCATGGATAGCCGGAAGTATCTCCCAGCGTCCCCCGATATTAGCGGTTAGATTTGGCGTTACATGGAAGTTGTCCTGGAAGTAGCTGCTTATTTCCTGTTCGCGCATGTAAAGATATCGGGAAGAAAGCGCGGTTGAATAGGCGTCTGCATATCCAAGAAAGAAGTCCGCGGTTGCCAACCCTGTATTCGGCAATTCACCGAATGAGGACCCGGAATTCGGATCATACAAGCCTGTTCCTAAGCCATCGAATTGGACATTGATAGGCACAGATGACTTTGGCAATATATTGAGCCGCTCATGGTGATAGCGGCCGCCAAATTCCATCAGGTGCCCGCCGCGAACTAATGTCAGGTTGTCTTCAAAAACATTGGTATAGTCATTGTCCCGCCATTCGCTTGAGCCCTGCCCATAGGCCTGCAAGGTGGAACCTGCGCCATTCCCTGTCGATGAGCCGGAGATAGTAGGCAACCCGTTGAGCGAGAACTGGTTTTGCAGTCCAAGGGGTGTTGTATAGTCTTTGTT
>DATBED010000058.1:0-5230 GCA_036276195.1 Saccharimonadales bacterium (SeqCode)
CCGGCCGGTCCGACCGCCGGTTCCGGGTTGGCGTCGGTCAGATTAGTCGGCAATTGGTTAGAGCTGTTTAGGCGGCGGCCAAAAATCGAATAGGCGGATATTGTATCGTTTTGGCCCGGAGTATCGCTAAACTGTAGGGCTTTACCCAGAAAAACGCAGTCCGGGGAGGAGTTAGGGCTGCCGACCGTAACTACGGGCCGGCCGCCGCCGTTAAGCGCGCACTTCAATTGGCTGGGATCGCCGCCGGGAAAGCCGTTAGATACGTCGTTTAGCCAGCTCTGCATCTTAGATTGGGTGTCGTGCATCTTTTGATCGAACTCCACCTGGGCCTGACGGCCGTTTAAAAGAGCGACGATTGAGCCTAGTAAAGCGACCGAGATAGCTAAAAAAATCGTCACCTCTAGAATAGTGTATCCGCCTGACACACGCTGCATAGGCCTCAGTATAGCATAAGCACCATCAAATAACAGGAGTTAAAAGCCGTTCAGACCCATCAGATTTTTGTACCAATCAATCAGCGGCTGGCCAAAAACTACGCAGATGGCTGTGGCGATGATTAAAAACGGGCCAAAGGGCAGCCGGCTGGCGATTGTCCTTTGGCCCTTGGCTAAAGCCGGAGCCGCCGATAAACTGCCGATCAGCGAAGCCAGGAATATCATCAGCAGGCTTTTATAGGGGTCAGCTAGCAATGTTCCGGTGACCAGCCCCAGCCGGACATCGCCAAAACCGATCCATTTCCCTTTTGAAGTAACGTATAAGAGCCAAAAAATACCACTGGCCACGGCCACCGAGCCCAGCCACAAGGCCAAAGCGTGGGCTTTATGAGGCTGATAGGCAATTATGTAGGCCGTCCGGCCGGCTACCGCGGCCAGTAAGGCCGGGTAAAGTATTCGGTTGGGCAGCAGCATCCAGCGCGTGTCATAAACCGCCAGGGCCAGCAGGCCGACGGCGGCTGTTAGCCACATGCCCAGCAGCAGCCATTGTCCGTTTAGGTGGACAGTATTGGGCCAAAACAGATAACTGCCGGCAAAAACCAGCCCGCCCAGCAGTTCAACCGCCGGGTATTGAGCGGATATCGGCTTTTGACAGTAGCGGCATCGGCCTCGCAGGCTCAGCCAGCTGACTAGCGGAATAAGATCGTACCAGGCTAACGTGTGCCGACAGTTCGGGCATACCGACCGCCCGCTAACAATTGATAACTTTTTACTTTTTACATTTTGCTTTTTACTATTTTCGTATAAGCGCCAGACTAGAGCATTGACAAAACTGCCCATAGACAGCCCCAGCAGGAACAGGCCAATAGCAATAATTATCATTACATCTATCCTAGCATGAGCGGATTGGCGGGTCATTAAAAAAACGGCCGAATTCCGGCCGTTTTTTTAAGCTCTTAGTCCAGTAAATCTACTGGCTGATGCACCTTTGGATGGCTGTGCCGGTAGTTTCTATGAAGTAACTGATGGCGAACGACCGCGTTGAGGTAGTAACAGTTGGAGTATTCCCCACGCAGTTGTAGCCAAACCCCCAGTTCACGGTGTTAACATCGCCGACCGGCGGCTTAGCATAGACGGGCTTATTGGTCAGCTGACCAAACGCCGTCGGGTTACCGCTGCCATCAACGGCGATATCCACGCCGGTGGTACCTACAGCTATACATTTGGTAATATCACCGTTTTGGTTAGCTATACAAGTGTTAACCGCCGCCGCGAACTGAGCGGCGTCGTTATTGCGCTGGGTGTTACGGCTGTTGCGCTGCAGGGCCGGCACCGCCAATAGCACAATCAGAAGGATAACCGCGGCAATGGCCAGCACGATCATCACTTCGATGATAGTAAAGCCCTGTTCCCTCTTTTGTTTATATGCGTTTTTCATGATTATTTAGCAAATGCCCCCTTTGCGTTCAATATTTTAAGTTTATGCTTATATGACAACATAATAGGTACTGCTCGCTAAAAAAGCAATAGCGTATTACTGGACATTGATTTTGCCCGACAATCCGTAAATCGGTAAAAGCACGGCGGCCACGATAATCAAGGCCATGACGCCCAGCATAATCATCAGCACCGGTTCAATAATCGTGGAGATGGCCCGGATCTCGTTATCAACTTCTTTTTCATAATAATCGGCGGTTTTACCAAGCATTGTCTCCAGCGAACCGGACTGTTCGCCGATATGGATCATGTTAGGCACCAGGCTTAAGAAGTTAGGATCTTTCTCTAGCGAATCAGACAGAGCCTTGCCGCCTTTAACTTTTTCGGCCGCCGCCGTTAAGGACTGTTTAATATGGACATTGTCCACGGCTTCGCCGGTAATGTTCAGTACCTGCAGCAGCGGCACACCGCTGGCTACCAGGGTTTCGCCGGTCCGGGCAAAACGGGCCATATATAGCTTCATAAATAGGGTGCCGATCGGCCAAACCCGCATCTTGGCCCTATCTACTATTTCCTTGCCCGGACCAGCCCGAGCCCACCTGGTGGTAAAGAAGATAGCCAGCCCCAATACGATTAATATCAGCCACCAAAAACCGCTAATAAAATGGGAGAGATCCAGCAGAAGCTGAGTAATTAAAGGTAGTTTGGCGCCCGGGATGCCTTTATAAATATCCTCGACGTGCGGCAGTACTATTACTATCATAAAGGTCACCACGGCAATCATCACCACAATAACCAGCACCGGGTAAACCAGGGCGCCGCGGACTTTAGATAGGATCTCGGCATCTTTCTCCTGCTGATTAGCCAAACGCTCCAAAGCTTTATCCAAAGTACCGGAAGCTTCGCCGGCCTCAACCAAACTGCAATAGACATTATTGAAGACCTTAGGGTACCGGGCTAAAGATTCATGGAATGACGAACCGGCTTCGACATCGGCAATTATCTTTTGGATAATAATCTTAAATGGCTTGCTGGAAGTTTGCGATTCGACATTACGCAGGGCTTGGGTCAGCGGTAAGCCGGCGTTGATAAGAGTCGATAGCTGGCGCGAAAAAATAACCTTGTCTTTGGTCTTTATCCGTTTTAAAAAGCTGCCGAGCTGAGACTCGCTGTCCGATAGTGATATCTCTAGCGGGGCGTAGCCCTGCTCTTTTATAGCTTTGGCGGCCGCTTTCTCATTTTCGGCCTGGACCTCGGAATTGACCCGCTGTCCGGTGGCCGGGTCGCGAGCGGTAAAGGTGTAGGTCAGCATTTTTGGCTTAGCTCCTCATTAAACGATCGAGCTCATCGAGATCGACCGCGTAGTTACGGGCCTCGTCATAACTGATTACGCCGGTATGAATCAAGTTGACCAAAGTCCGGTCCATACTCTGCATGCCGAATTCGGCGCCGGTCTGGATAACCGCCTCTAGCTGATAGCTCTTACCTTCGCGAATAATGTTGCGGACGGCTGGTGTGGCCACTAAGATTTCGGCGGCCGCCACCCGCCCGCCGCCCAGTTTAGGAATCAGCCGCTGGGAAGCAATGGCCATTATCATATTACCCAGCTGGGCCCTAACCTGCGGCTGCTGATGCGGCGGAAAAACGTCAATCATACGGTCGACGCTCTGGCTGGCACTGTTGGTGTGCAGGGTGGCCAATACCAAGTGGCCGGTTTCGGCGATGGTAATAGCCGCGGCGATAGTTTCCAGGTCGCGCATCTCGCCGATCAGCACCACATCCGGGTCCTCGCGCAGAGCTGAGCGCAAGGCCGCCGAAAAGCTAAAAGTATCGTAATGGACTTCGCGCTGGACAATCAGTGATTTTTTGGCTTTATGAGTATATTCAATCGGGTCCTCGACCGTAATAATATGGCGGGCTTTTTCACTGTTAATCTTGTCTACTAAGGCTGCCAGGGTGGTCGATTTGCCCGAGCCGGTCGGCCCGGTTACCAGCACCAAGCCGCGCGGATATTCGACAAATTTATTAACTACCGGCGGCAAACCAAGATCTTCGGTAGTCCGGATTTCGTTTGGAATCAGCCGCATAGCGGCCGCCAGGTTGCCCCTCTCATGAAAAGCATTAACCCGGAAACGTCCCAGGTCCCCAAAAGCAAAGCTAAAATCAAATTCTTTATCGCGCAGTAAAATCTGCTTTTGGTCGTCGTCCAGCAGGCTAAAAATCAGTTCTTCGATGGTTTTTTCGTCCAGGGCTGACTGGCTTTGAGGTACCAGACTGCCGTCGATCCGGAGCATTGGCGGCATGCCGACTTGCAAATGAAGATCGGAAGCATTCTTTTTAACGACTTCTTCGAGTAATAATTCGACTTTTGGTGTTTGCTGCTGCACTTATTTACCCCTTATTAGGTGCCCTTTACGCTTCACTGGCGGCCACCCGGTCAACTTCTAGTAGAGTGGTCAGCCCGGCCAGCGCCTTAAGATAACCATCCTGCCGCATAATAATCATTCCCTCTTCTTGCGCGGCCTTCTGAATCTGGGAGCTGGTGGCGTGTTTCAGGATTTGGTCCTGGATTTTTTCAGTAACCTCAAACACTTCATATAGTCCCATGCGCCCAGAAAACCCGGTGGGATTATCGGGGGTAATCTTACCCTTAAGCAAAGTATAATCGTTTTGGCCGGCCAGAGGCAAGCTCTTGTAACCCAGGTCTTTGGCTACGGCTTCCATTTCTTCTTTGGTCTTTGGCAGCAAATTACCGACTATGCTATGGATGGCCTCGGTCTCGGGCTTGGTTGATTTATAGGATTCGCCGCCGGGCAGTGTCCGCCGCACCAGCCGCTGGCCAATCACAGTGTGGACGGTACTGGCTATCAAAAACGGTTCGATTCCCATATCCAGCAGACGCGGCAAAATGCCGGCGGCGCTATTGGTGTGCAGGGTGGCAAAGACTAAATGTCCGGTCAGGGCCGCCTGTACCGCCAGGTTGGCGGTTTCTTTGTCGCGAATCTCGCCGACCATTACTACATCGGGGTCCTGACGCAGTATAGACCGCAGTCCGTTGGCAAAGGTTAGACCGACTACCGGGTTGACCTGGATTTGGTTAACTCCGTCAATTTTATATTCAACCGGATCCTCCAAGGTAATTATATTGATGCTCATATCTTTGATTTCCTGAATCATGGCGTACATGCTGGTGGATTTGCCCGAACCGGTCGGACCGGACGTCAGTATCATTCCGTGGGGCATTTTGAGGCCCTTTCTGATGGTCCTGAGCGCCCGGCCGGTGTAGCCCATATCTTGCAGCTGGAGGCTGGTGCCGGTCTTATCCAACAACCTGATAATTACTTGTTCGCCCCAAACTA
>DATBED010000059.1:0-10348 GCA_036276195.1 Saccharimonadales bacterium (SeqCode)
CTACCGCCACCTAGACCTCCGGATCCACTCATAGTACTCCCGTTCCTCTTAAAATTTAGTGTCTACATGAATATACTATAAAAATGAAAATAATGCAAGTAAATTACATAATACTTATGCTAAAACGTGGTATTGATAAAAGTGCAATTAAATGTCGTGTAGTACGGTGATCTTGGCGCCAAGCGAGTTCAGACGGTCAGCCAAGTCTTCATAGCCCCGATTAATGGTATAAACGTTACGCAAAATGGAGTTACCTGGCGCGGCTAGCATGCCAATTAATAGCATCACGGCCGGGCGTATACCACTGGGGCACACCAAGTCGGCTGGTTTCCAGCGGGTCGGGCCCTCGATGAATACACGGTGCGGGTCGGCTAGCTGTAGATTAACGCCAATCTTCTTCATCTCGGCGTACATAAGAGCGCGGTCTTCATAAACCCAGTCATGAATCAGGGTGCGCCCCTTGGCCACGGCGGCAATCGGCACAAAGTAGGGCAGGTGATCGATGTTCAGACCGGGGAAGATATTAGGGTGGATCTTATCGGCCGGGGCAATCAAACCGTTATCGTGTTTATGGATAGTGATGTCAGTTAGGTCAGTGTGGCCATTGAGGGCTTTATAAGTTGGTGTGACCTCTGTTTTGAGGCCCATTTTTTCCAATTTTAGTAACTCGAGCTCCAGGAACTCAATGGGCGCACGGCGGATGGTTATAGAAGAGTTGGTCGTTACGGCCGCCGAAATGAAGGTCATGGCCTCCACCGGGTCTTCGGCCGGCGAGTAGGTAATATTTTTCTTGATGTCTTTCACCCCATGGACTCTAAGAGTGCTGGTACCGATACCTTCAATTTTGACACCCAGGCGTTGCAAGAAGAAGCAGAGGTCTTGCACCATGTAGTTGGCGCTGGCCATCTTAATGACCGTTTCGCCAGGGGTGCGAGCAGCCGCCATTAAGATGTTTTCGGTGGTAGTATCACCAGATTCGTATAATACAACTGACCGTGCAGGAATGATCGGATTAGCGGTAACTTGATAGCGGCCCGATTTGGTAAACACGCCGACACCAAACTCTTCCAGGCCGTATAAGTGAGGCAGCACGGTGCGCCGACCAAGGTCGCAGCCGCCGGCGTAAGGAATGTGGAACTCCTTGGCAAGATGCATCAGCGGGCCAATAAACATCAGCACGCTGCGGGTTTTACGAGCCGCTTCTTGGTTCATTTTGTCGAGATTGAGCTTGGCTGGGGGCTTGATTTCGAGGTCGCTTTCGCCGGTCCAGCGCACCGCCACGCCAATGCTGGTTAAGACCTCTACCAGCCGGTTAACTTCTTCTATGCGCGCAACGTTCTTCAGCCTGGTGGTACCCTGATTAAGCAAACTGGCGCACAACAAGGCCACGGTGGCGTTTTTGCTGGTTTTGAGAGTAATTTCGCCCTTCAGCTCGTGGCCGCCCTCAATTAATAGATTAATGGCGCCTTGGTTGAGACTAATTAAGGGCTTATTTAGGACGTCGCTGATGCGGCCGAGGGTTTCTAAACTAAGGTTTTGCCGACCGTGCTCCATACGGTTAACAGCCGATTGCGAGGTACTGAGCCGCCTAGCAAACTCGGCCTGAGTCAAGCCTTTATCTTGCCGTACCTGAGCAATTAAGGTGCCGATCTTCTGGTTAGTGGAGGCCATAGACTTGCAAGTATATCACATATGGTGTCAAATTTGCAAGAGGCCTTTGTGAGCCCGCCTCGATCTGGCCTAACGATTTAATCTCATTTTAACCTAAAGCTGAAAATTGTTACAATTAATTGTAAATAAGCGGGGAACCACCATGCAAGACGATGCCGTAGCTGCCCTGATTGCCGCCGAAGAGAAGCGCCAACGCGAGGGTCTGGAACTAATTCCGTCCGAAAACTATGTTAGCCGGGACGTGCTCAATGCTATGGGCAGTGTCTTCACCAACAAATACTCCGAAGGCTACCCCGGTCGGCGCTACTACGGTGGCCAAGAAAATACCGATAAACTAGAACAACTAGCAATTGACCGCGCAAAAGAACTTTTTAAAGCCGACCACGCTAATGTGCAGCCACACTCCGGTGCTCCAGCTAATGAAATTGTCTACTTTGCCTGGTGCGAGCCAGGCGATGCCATTCTGGCCATGGACCTTAGTCACGGCGGCCACCTGACCCACGGTAACCCCATGACCATGTCGGCCAAGCTTTATAACTTCATTCCTTATAAAATGAAAGATCCGTCGACTGGCGAAATTGATTATGACGAACTGCGCCAGCTAGCACTCAAGCACAAGCCAAAAATTATTTTAGCCGGTTTTAGTGCCTACCCGCGCGAATTGGATTATGCCAAATTCGCCGCAATTGGCAACGAGATCGGCGCGCTGCTAATGGCCGACATGGCCCATATTGCCGGATTAATCGCCGGCGGTGTGGCCAAAAATCCCTTCGACTACGGTTTTCATGTCATTACCACAACTACGCACAAGACGCTACGCGGTCCTCGGGGCGGCCTGATTCTCACTAAAGGCAAGGTCGGTAATCCATTAAGGGCGCCAGAAAAAACCCTGGAAAACATTCCGACCTTAGTTGACCGGGCCAACTTCCCCGGTATGCAGGGCGGTCCGCACGAACATATCATCGCCGCCAAAGCCGTGGCCTTCCGCGAGGCCTTACAGCCGGACTTCAAAGATTATGCCAAGCAAATCGTTAAAAACGCCAGCGCCCTGGCCGACGCCATGCTCGAGCAAGGTTTTAAATTGGTCACCGGCGGCACCAGCAATCACCTGATTTTGGCCGATGTTTACGGCGCCTTCGGTATCGATGGTAAGGTGGCTGAAGAGGCGCTTGATAAAATCGGGCTGACTCTAAATAAAAACTCCATTGCCGATGACCCATTGCCGCCGTTTAAGCCGAGCGGCATACGCTTGGGCACCCCAGCCATTACCACTCGCGGCCTCACTGAAAAGCACATGCCACAAATCGCCGACTGGATGAAACAAGCCATCGATAACAGAGAAGACCCAGCAAAGCTCAACAAGTTAAGAGACGAAGTGCGGCAATTTTGCCTGCAATTCCCGCTACCTAGCGACAGGATGTAAGGGAACGTTGAGCCCTTTCTAAGGATGCCCGGACACCGTACGTACAAAAGCCGTACGCCTTAAAGGTGCCGATGCTTATTTTAAGCAGCGGGGGAGGAATTTGAGACCGCTCCAAGTGTCGTCGAAGAACGGCGGCTTTAACGTCAACCCAGTCGGTCACGGTAGCAACTCCGGTTCCTGCTCAAGCGTGATGCCAAACTTGGCCTGCACGGCGGCCACGATTTTTTGCTTGAATATTAAGAGATCGGCCGTGCTGCGCGCCTTCTCATTGATTAATACCAAAGATTGCCGCGGCCAAGTGCCCATACCCGTCTCGGGATCATGAAAATCTTTAAAGCCCGCCTGCTCAATCAGCCAAGCCGCCGACAGTTTAATACCTTCATCAGCCGGCCAATGCGGCAGTGCCTCGTAGGTAGCTTGCAGCCCGACTAGCTGGTCTTCGCTAATGATAGGATTGCCAAAAAAGGAGCCCGTATTCTTAACTATAGCCGGATCGGGCAGTTTGCGTGTCCGGATAGCCACGACCGCTTCACGCAAAGCAGCTGGCGTGTAGTCATGAATGCTCTGCTCCTCAAAAAAAGCCTGCACGCTGGAGTAAAAGGGTGGCTGGGGGTTGCCACGGGTCAGATGCAGAGTTATAGATGTAATAAAGAAACGGCCGTGGTCGGTAGTCTTGAAGCGGCTGGTGCGGTAGCCAAAGGCGCAGTCACTACCGGCCAGAGTTACAAAGTCACCGGCTTGGGTATCGAAAGCCTCAATGGTAGTCAATGTTTGGGCAATCTCTTGGCCGTAAGCTCCGACATTTTGCACCGGTGTGGCGCCGGTTTTGCCCGGAATCAAACTCAAGGCCTCAATGCCAGTCAACCCAGCCGCTACACTACGTTCTACCACGCTATCCCAAACCTCGCCGGCGCCGACCGTGATATAGGTATTGGTTTCATCTTCCTCAAAAACCTCGTAGCGCATAATGTTGTTAACAATGACCAAACCAGGGAACCCCTCGTCTTTCCAGACAATATTGCTGCCACCGCCAATCATAATGGCTGGCACGCCATGGGTCTGGGCCCAGCTCAAGGCTTCGAGCACTTGCATGCGATCCGATACCTCCACCAGATAGGCCGCCTGGCCGCCTAATCCCATGGTCGAATGATTGACTAGACTGACGTTTTGGGCAATTTCCATTAATTTAATTAAACGTTAAATATTTAATTTTTGCTAATGCTTAAGCTTGCACAACAATGGTGCTGGGGATTATCATGTAAAGACATGAGTGAGTCAAAGGCGCCATACGTTTCTTTGGGAAACCATCTCAAATATGTCCGCGAACAATCCAAACAAAGTTTGGCTGAAGTTTCGGGGGCCGTTGAAATAGATGAGACCAAACTGGCCCGGATTGAAGCCGGCTTTGAGCGGCCAGATGAAGAAGTTCTACTACTGCTAATTAGCCATTTTAGGGTTCAAGACCGTGAAGCCGTCCAACTTTGGGAATTGGCCAACTACGATGCTGACATGCCAAACGACTTTCTGTCGGGACCCGATTTAAACCATCAAGGCAAACAAACCATTATGCTACTGGCCATGGATGTACGCACCATGTACAGCGACGGTTTTGAAATCACAGCCAACACGGCCGGCGTTACTTTGAATTTTAGCCAGTCTGTCGGTAAAAACCAATCGGCACCAATAGCGCGCGTCGGCATGAGCCGCGAGCAAGCTGAACAGCTTTTGAAAGCTCTAGAGAAGACCTTAATTAAGGTTAAATATCAAGGGCCAAACAAGCTGCTTCCCCCTTCGTTGTAAAAAATCTTACAGACCTTGCCTTAGCAGAAGCCTATGCTGCAGGCGTTAACCTAAGTAAATTACATACAAAAGATAAAGTAGAAAGAGCTTATGACAACCGAACAAATGCTTCGCAATTTGCATGCTCTGGCTGCCAGTACGGCTAAGCCACTACCGAAGCCCAAAAAGTAGAGAACTAAAACAGTACCGCCGAAATAAGTGCTCCGATTGCCAGCCCCGCCCAAAACCTTCGCTTATTCTGGGCCTCTTGCTTCTTGCCCTTCTCCATACCTAAATTATAACGCCAAAACCAGCCGGACGCCCTCATCAACTCGTGACATCGTGCCAAAAGTGGTACACCTTCCAGGTTCCGCTCGGAACCGCCTCAAGGCTGAATTGCTGCGATGGCACGAGACATTCGAGGTATCACCTCTGCCAACTCAAGCATAGTAACTACCGTGATGGATTAGAACCAAGACACCATTTGACCCAATAATTAGTACATACCAAGAGGCCATAACCCTTCTAACTAGTGCTATTGATGATATATGTTACGAGAGACTAGTTACTAGGTTACAGCCACGTTGTTTGCGATCAAGAGATTACCTCTAAACTAAACTAAGTCCATGTGGTTTATATTTATCAAATTTGCTATCGCTAGATAATAAAGTCATACCGCTCTGGATAGCAAGCCAAATGATCATCCTATCAAAAGGGTCTCTGTGATCTTTTATCTTAGGTAATAAATAATAAGTAGACCATTGTTCGGGTGAGGGGCTAATATCCTTCAGCCCAATTTTATATATTCCTGCAAGGAATTCATCTGGAGTATGCTTACCAAGTTCTAATTTGCCGACTGCAAATTTTAAGCTGATTTCCCACTGTGTTATAGAGCTAACAAACTTTTCATTTTCAGACGACTCAATAATTTTTTTATGCTCAGGCCTTAACTTCTCGGGGCTTAGCCTAAGCCAGAGCAGAATATGAGTATCCAATAGATAGTTCACGAATTAATAAACTCTTCTTCTGTCATCTCAAAGTCTTTTAACGTATACGTCCAGTTCTGAGACTTTAAATCACCTAATTCCACAGAATAATTTGGTTTTTTCAGTTGGCTTTGTGGAATAATTGTCGCTAGGGGTTCTTTTTTACGACCATAAGTAATCATGACTTTATTACCATGCTTTAGCTCATCTACAACAGATGAAAAGTTAGCTTTAAAGTCAGCGGTGGTCATTGTTTTCATATAAGCTATGCTATCAAACTAAATACAAGTTGTCAAGTTGACACTTTCATAATTACTTGGCTAAATTACAACGTTCGAATGGATGTATGAAGTGATTGTAATGGTACGCCCGGAGGGACTCGAACCCCCGGCCTTTGGTACCGGAAACCAACGCTCTATCCAGCTGAGCTACGGGCGCTTAAGGCCCTTTAATTATAGGCTATATGAATTTTAGATGAATTCCGGGTAGATTTAGCTTCGTTGGAACAACGTGACCATGTACGATAAAGCAAGCATGTCTTCAGATATATTTAAGGTAGTTCAAAGGAATCCATGCTGTTTAAATTAGCTTCATATATGCCTGCCGTACTGGGGCTTTTGACCATCGGTTTAATTACATTTTTAAAAAATGCTCGCGATGAACTAAATATACGGTTTTTCTTGTTAGTACTAATACTAGCAACCTGGCAGTTTACACTTTTTCTGGGTGACCTGGCTTTCAGTCGGGAGTTTAGCCTGTGGGCTCTTCGTCTCGCGGCCTGTATAGGCAGTCTCATAATTCCGGCCCTACTTTACTTCAGCATAGACTTTCCGGTTAGGTTTTATAAGCCAGACTGGCGTTTTCATTTTCTTACCCTAGGTTCGGCTCTTTTCTTCATGGTGCTGGCCTTGACGCCTTACTTAATCCCCGCGATCAACTTGCAGCAGCTGAATGCTCAACCGTCTCAGGTTGGTTTGTTTTATGCCTTGCAAACGTTGTATGCGGTAATAGGCTTTTTGGCCAGTTTTATTATTATGCTCAGAAAATTCTGGCGGGTTGAGCCACGCCAGCAAGCCCAGATTAGGTTAATCATGACCAGTCTTTTGATAGGCATGACTTTAAATATAGTGGCAGGATTTATATTGGCGATGGCGGAGCGAACAGATAACTACACTAATCTGGCCGGCGGCCTATCTTTTGTGATATTCGTGGCCGCAGCATCTTACGCCATTATCAAGCACAGACTGTTTGACATTAGACTGGCTATAGCTCGAACCGTCGGCTTTCTGGTGGCTATAACGCTGGTGGCCGCCCTGTACTCTTTAATAGTGTTGGTTGTTACAGTACCCTTAATAACTCGTGGTAAGATTGAATTTATTAAGAATGATCTGCAGCAGGTTTTGTTATTCGTTCTACCGACTATTTTCGTGGCCCTAACCTTCCACAGCTTGCAACAATTGATCGCCAGACTAACGCGCGCTATATTTTTCCAGGATTCTTATGACGTAAGGGCAACCCTAGATAAACTATCTGACACCTTAATTAGCGACAACGATATCAATAAAATTATGTCTGGTAGCCTGAAAGTTATAAGCCAGGCGATCAAGCCTTCGCATGCTCTATTTGTGGTTCTAGACGACCAGAACAGCGTCTATCGCCAACAATTGATCAACCGGTCTTTGCCTGAAGATTTGGATCTACTGGTAGAGCTAGCCGGCCATTCGAAGCATAGAGTCTTAATCAGAGATGCAATGCCGGTTGATCCCCGGTTAAAGCGTCTAGAAAATGAAGACATCACCCTGTTGCTCCGGCTGGGTACCAACAAAAAGCTTTTGGGCGTTTTGCTGTTCGGGCCAAAGCAAAATGGACGCGTTTACACCCAGCAAGACATAGATTTGCTCAATGTTAGCGCTAAGAACCTGGGCGTGGCGATTGAGAACGCCAAAAAGTACGAGCAAATTGCTACCTTTGCTGACACCATGCGTCAGGAGGTTTTGCAAGCTACCAGTAGCCTGCGGCGGGCGAATATCGAGCTGAAAACCTTGGATTCACTCAAGGATGACTTTATTTCGATGGCCTCCCACCAGTTGCGTGGTCCGGCAACTTCGGTTTATCAGGCGATTCAGATACTCAACCAAGCCGATATATCTTCCTTTGAACGACGGCGCTTGCTGGAATTGGCCGAAGCCAGCGGCGGTCGTTTGATCGGCGTGATTACGGGCCTGCTTAATGTTGCACGAATTCAGGCCGGCCGGTTTGATATTAAAAGGTCACTGGTTGATCTGCGGCAGCTAGCCGATCGGGCCATCTTAGAAGCCTCAGGCGCGGCCCAAAAATCCAATATTAAATTGCAATTTAATCGACCCGAACAGCCGATTAAACTATTGGCCGACAAATCCAGACTCCATGAAAGTATGTCTAACTATATAGAAAATGCCATTCGTTACGGTAAGCCCGACGCTGCTGTCGTAGTCACGCTTAAGCAAACGGCTAGCCGCGTCTACTTTGAGGTTACTGATACTGGCATTGGTGTGCCTAAGGCCGATCGTAAGTATTTATTTAGTAAGTTTTACCGAGCGACTAATGTTCGCCAAGACCATCCTAATGGTAATGGACTAGGCTTGTTTGTGGTTAAAGTAGTGGTCCAGGCTCACGGCGGTGACACCTATTTTAAACCACTGAAACAGGGTAGCCTTTTTGGTTTTTGGATACCACTTGAATAAGCCCTACCTCTGTAGGCGCTTAGCATGCTATATTTAAGGTTATATGGCAAACTCGAAGAACCGGATTCTGCTAATAGATGATGACGAGCAGTTAGTGGCCTTGCTGGCCATGAAGTTAACCCAAGCCGGCAACGAAGTTGACGGAGTCACCTCGCCGGATGAGGGTTATAATCTGGCTCTGACTAGCAATTATGATCTGATCGTGCTCGATCTGGTGATGCCCAAACGAGGCGGATTGGAGATTTGTGCCGACCTTCGCTCCCAAGGAGTTTTAGTGCCAATTCTAATTCTATCAGGCAAAACCGATAAAGAAATTGTGGTTCGTGGCTTAGGTGTTGGCGCTGACGACTACCTAACCAAGCCGTTTAGCAGCAGTGAATTAATCGCCAGAATAGATGCCTTGTTACGCCGCAATAAGAAGTTATTTAAAGTGGAATTGCTGCAGCGTGAAGAGGTAGAGCTGGATTTACCTTCGAATATAGTCCGATATGGCAAGCTATCAATTCGTCTTACTCAAAAAGAAACCCTCCTGCTGCGACGCTTAATGGCCGAAGCGCCTAAGGTGGTGTCGCGGTCGACTCTTCTGCAGGATGTGTGGGGCATTAATAGTGACTATGCCAGTAATCGGTTAGATGTTTATATACGTCGGGTGCGCACTAAACTAAGACAACTTTGCGGCAGTGATTGTATTCATACTGTGCGCGGCCGTGGTTATCATTTTAAGCGGGTTTAGCTGCTTAGGCTAGGACCGGTCGCCGCCCGATGCTGTAATAACTAAAACCGACTGACTGCATATCGGTCGGTTTAAATACATTGCGACCGTCAAATATAACCGGTTCGGCTAGCATGTCGGCTACTTGACTTAGATTGGCCTCGGCGAATTCCGGCCACTCGGTAGCAATCAGTAAGGCACTAGCCCCATCTAGAGCTTTATACTTATCATCTACGATTTTAACATTTGGATTACTTTGGTAAAGTTCACGAACATTATCGGAAGCCTCCGGGTCGTAAGCTACCACCTTGGCACCATGTTCCAGTAAGGAGTCAATTATAACTAGGGCAGGGGCTTCACGGACGTCGTCGGTTCCGGGCTTGAAGGCTAATCCCCAGAGGGCAAAAGTCTTGTCGGCAATATCTCCGTTAAAGTGATCGCTTAACTTGTTAACTAGTACGTGTTTTTGCTGGTCATTAATAGCCATAGCGGCGCCTAACAGCTTAAAGTCATAGCTATTTTGCTCGGACATGTGCTTGAGGGCTCTTACATCTTTGGGGAAGCAGCTGCCACCAGAACCAATACCGGGGTAGAGAAATTTTGACCCGATACGACTGTCGGAACCGATTATCTGGCGCACTAGGTCAACATCAGCGCCCATGCGTTCGCACAGCTGGGCGATCTCGTTCATAAAACTGATTTTGGTCACCAAAAAAGTGTTGGCGGCGTACTTACTAAGCTCGGCGGTACGTGGATCGGTTACCAATAAAGGCCGCGTATCATCAGTGAAAGGTTCGTAAATTTGGCGCATAACTGCCTCGGCCTGCTCGTTAGGTATACCGATCACCACTCGCTCTGGCTCCATAAAATCTTGTACAGCTTTGCCCTCACGCAGAAACTCGGGGTTGGATACTACGTCGAACTGGCCTTGGGCATTTTTAGCGATCGCGTCTTGCACTACCTCGGCCGTTCCAACCGGCACGGTACTTTTATTGATCACCACACAATAATTAGGTGGCAAAAGACTGCCAAGTTGCTTAGCTACTGCTAGCAC
>DATBED010000060.1:0-32733 GCA_036276195.1 Saccharimonadales bacterium (SeqCode)
ACTTCAATAAGTCATCTTGTGAGCCAAGAAATCGAAAAAGCCGCCGCCAGCGATACTACCTGGGAGGTTGCTAAAAATACTGCTCTGAAGCAGCTGGATCATCCCTTCCACCTGGGAAACACCAAGCTACCTGCTCGAAAAGCCTTACACGAACGATGAACCAGTCATTCATAGACAGCAACATACTGGTATACGCCTACGACGCAGACGCCGGCGCTAAACATATAAAAGCTAAGCAGTTACTAAAAGAGTGTTGGGAAGCAGAAACCGGTGTTATTAGCACACAGGTGTTGCAGGAGTTTTATGTAACAGTGACTCGTAAGTTGCCGCAACCGCTGTCGAAACAGTTAGCACGCGATGTTATCCAGACCTATCGGGCCTGGAATGTTTACTGCCCTAGTATCGAAGATATTACTGCCGCTTCAGAACTGGAACAGCAACATCAGTTTTCGTTTTGGGATGCCTTGATTATAATAGCCGCCCAAATGTCGGGGGCCACCACTCTGGTTACCGAAGACCTGCAAGACGGGCGCCAAGTAAATGGTGTTACCATTGTTCACCCCTTCTAGCTAATTATATTGCCTCCTCCCCATAACCAGAGTACACTTAACCTGTAAGCTCAAAGATTAAAAATGCCTAAACAAACAGTAGCCCGGTTAGGGTTGTCTAGACGGAGCCATGTCAATGGCACCAGCTAACCCAGCCGAGGTCCCATCCGAGCAATCATTAGCCCAAGACACGCTGGAAGGGCCTGTAATCCAGGATGTGCAGGTTGGTCAGGGTGGTCAGGGTGATGTGCCCGGTTTATCTGCCTCAGGCTCTATGGTTAGTGGTGGTATAGGTGGTGCATCTCCACCCACTCCTCGCCGCTTAAGCCGCCTGGTTATTGCTGCCTGTATAGCCCTAATTGCCTTATTGGGTATTGGTAGCTTACTAGTTATTAGCCTTAGTGGGCATAATAAGCCAGTTAACTACCAGTCGACTGCTCCACCTAAAGTACTGCCATCTACGGCTAATGGTAAGCTACAGCTGCAAGACGTGCTGGTTAATGGCCAGTTGCACGTTAATAACGGCATCATCCTTAAGCCCTCATCCCAGCCAACTAATCCTTCTCTAGGCCAGT
This sequence comes from Saccharimonadales bacterium (SeqCode), assembly GCA_036276195.1. Classification (GTDB taxonomy): domain Bacteria; phylum Patescibacteriota; class Saccharimonadia; order Saccharimonadales; family UBA4665; genus DATBED01. The sequence goes on from DATBED010000060.1 coordinate 1,124, forward strand.
TATACATAAGTAGTGACACCAAGCAGCTTAGCTACTTTAACGGTACGGCCTTTGTACCGGTGGGGAGTGGTGGTACTAGCCCAACAGCTGACACTGTCCTGGGTGTTACTTCCAACTTACTCAAGCTAGGCAATGGCTTAACCTTAAACCAGAACACCATTGTTAACAGTGGTATTACCAACTTACTGGGTACCCAGAACCAAATAGCCGTTAGTAGTGCTACTGGTAGTGTGACTCTTGGCTTGCCCAGTAGTGTTAGCATTCCGGGCACCATAGCCAGTGGTAGTTTAACTACCGGTAGTGCTACCATCACTGGCAGCCTGACGGCGGCTAACCTAATTGGTGACGCTAGTGGTCTAACCAACCTTAATGCCAGCAACCTGACTAGTGGTACTGTAGCTGACACTAGGCTTAGCCCTAATGTGGCCCTACTAAACCGCAATGACCAGAGCTTTAGCGGTAGGCGGCAAGTCTTCCGAAACAGCACCAATGACACCAATGCTTTCAGCATCCAGGCCGCTGATGGCACCTCCGAGCTCACCGCGAACACCGTAAACCACCAGTTGACGGTGACGGATTTGTTGCCAGAGGTTGCCGCAAATCCAGGTGTTATTAACACCTCCGCAGTTACATTAAACACCAGCAATTTTTATATTGACTCCAACCAATGGCTGACCGTTGGCGGGGATGGTTTTGGTCGTTTTGTCTATGACGATACTAACGCTACCGTGCTACATTTTGTTCGCTGTCTTGATGCTGACTGTATGACACAAAATACGACTACTGTTGTTACCAATAGCAATGTCGTAGATTATCCATCAGTTCAGATGGGACCCGATGGGTTTCCTAGAATTGAGTATATTAGCTATGATTCTCCTAATAAGCTGCATTACGTGCAGTGTCTAAACGCAGACTGTACTAGCCTTCACGACAATGTCGTAGCAACTGGTAGTTTTTATGAAAATGCTTTTACCTTAGACTCCAGCGGCTTTGCCCGTATTACTTATGTTGATTATACTAATAATCCTTCAACAGTCTATTATCTACAATGTCTAAACGCAGACTGCTCTACTGCGGCTGCCCCCGTAGCTATATCTAATGACGGTTATGCTCAAGCCATTGCTATGGCTCCCAGTGGACTACCGGCTATAGCTTATGTGGATCAAACCGGCACTTATAAAGACGCCCACTTAGTTACCTGTCAGGACCAGGGTTGTAATACTACAACCAACATCAATGTTACTAACAACTCAAGCAGCTCTAATCCTTACTATATAAATCTACTTTATGACAAGAATGGGTTACCTGGTTTAAGTTATGAAGATTACGCAAGTAACAAGGTTAACTATATAAGTTGCTCCAATATTAGTTGTTCTTCAAGCCAATTAACTACATTGCTTTCACCTTCGGGAGAGACCTCAGCTGTTATTGGATTCAACGGTTACCCTCTCATTCTATCAGCAGATAATAGCAACAACAGTAATGTGGGCGTAGTCATTCTTGCCTGTACTAATGAGAGCTGCTCCAGCAATTCTCAAGTTACAGTTGATCCGACGGGGGGTTACCCAGCAGCTATTGCTCTAGGACCTGATGGTTTCGGAAGGATAGTTGATCATAACAACTATACCTCCAATGGTAACCAAATAAATTACTTGAGACTAAATAGTAGTAATGGGGCTCCTGCCGGTACATCTATTGGTAGTGTTAATTACCGTTTTAACAACATCTATAATGCTCAGCTTAACACGCAGCAATTAGTTGTTAATAACACCGGTAGCAATAACCTAGTGCAGGTGCAAGCTAATAATAACAATGTACTAACAGTATCTAGTACTGGTGCTACAACATTGCAAAACTCTGCAGATTCTACGAATGCTTTCCAGGTACAGAATGCGCAGGGCATTAGTTTATTAAATGTTGATACAACTAATAGCAATGTGATTATCGGGGGTAACCCCAATATTAAACAACTCAGCAAAGTGTTCGATAGTAACCCCGACTCAGTAGCTGTCAATGCAAGCTACGCTTATGTGGCTAATACTAATGGTTCCCTTCAGATTTTCAATATTAGCAATCCTGCCAGCCCGAGCTTGGTCAGTACGACAGCTACGGGCGGCTTTGGGGGGTATGCTGTAGCTATTAATGGGAATTATGCTTATATAACAGGTCAAAATAGTAATACCCTTCAGATTTTCAACGTCAGTAATCCTGCCAGCCCGAGCTTGGTCAGTACGACAGCTACAGGCATCTACCCATATAACTTAACTGTCAGCGGTAGTTATGCTTACGTGGTTAACTTTAATAGCAACGCTTTTCAGATTTTCAATATTAGCAATCCTGCCAGCCCGAGCTTGGTCAGTACGACAGCTACAGGCAGTGCTCCTATCTCCGTAGCTATTAGTGGCAGTTATGTTTACGTTGCCAATTTGTCTTCTGGTACCCTTCAGATTTTCAATATTAGCAATCCTACCAGCCCAGCGCTGGTAGGAACAGCAAATACAGGAGGTAACCCCACTTTTGTAGCTGTCAGCGGTAGCTATGCTTACGTAGCGGTAGAGTCTAGTAATGTCTTAAATGTCTACAATATCAGTAATCCTGCCAGCCCAGCGCTGGTAGGAACAGCTGCAACAGCAACAGGTGGCCGCCCCGTATCTTTAGCTATTAGTGGGAACTATGCTTATGTAACGGTAGTAGATAGTAATACCCTTCAGGTCTACAATATCAGTAATCCTGCCAGCCCGACTGTGGTTGGAACAGCTGCAACAGGAAATTATCCGGAGTCAGTAGCTGTCAGCGGGGGCTATGCGTATGTGGCTAATTACATAGGGAGTTATTTTCAAGTTTTTAATGTAGGCAACACTTTTGTTAATCCTGACTTTCAAGTCCAAAATTCATCAGGCGTTGCTTTCTTAACAGTAAATGTAGCGACCAACAGTGTTGGTATTGGTACGTCTGCTCCGACTGCCTCTCTTGATATACAAGCTACTGGACAGACAGCTGATCTGCTTGATCTGCAAGACTCCAGCGGAAATGTATTGGACAACATTAAAGCCAACGGACAGCTTAACATTGGTACAACGTCCGGCAATGGTAGTCGTGTGAATATTGCCCAAACCAGTAACACGGGCAATCTTAATTACGGCGTAGTTAATAGCAGCTACAATACCTCAATTCCGGCTAATCAGGGGGGTGGTGGACAGGGTGAATTTGCATTTGAGGGTGACACTGATATTAATGATGGCGTTAGCACATTCAGAGGAGGCTATGCCGGGGGGATCAAAGGTAATGTAGGTATTACCGGTAATAATACGGTAATAGCTAGCTATGGTAATGTTGCCGGTTTACAGGGTGATCTATCTTTTCTAGGAAACACTGTAGCTGGAGGCACTGTGAGTGGTGTCAACTCTTTTGTTAATGCTTATAGTGGCAACGTTACCGGTACGGTCAGTGGCTTCAACTCGTACATAGCTACTGCTACTTCAGGAGCTTCGTTAAGTAATGCCAGAGGCATAAGCCTAAATGTACAAAATGGCGGTGGTGGTACCATCCAGAACTACACCGGTGTATACGTCGGTAGTTCGGCAGGCCAAGTCTCAGGCACTCGCTATGGTGTCTATGTGGCTGGGGATCCAAGTCTCTTCAATGCTGGAACAGCTAGCGACACGGTACTGACACTCAAAGGTACCAGTGGACAAACCGCTGACTTACTTGAGCTACAAAATTCTTCTGGCAGCAATCTGGATAAGTTTAATGCAAACGGCGACCTACAGATAGGTGGCACCAGCTCGAGTAACTCTACTACTGCCTTTCAGATACAGAACTCTTCAGGAACGGCTCTGTTAACGGCTGATACTACTAATATGAAGCTGACGGTTCAGGCGTTGGTAGTCAATCTATCTCTGACGGTGAACGGGCATATTATTAGCGGGAACTCGAGTGGGGGTACGACGGGGGCGGGGCTGACCGGGGCTTGCTCGGCGCCGGGCGCGGCGCCGACAGTGACGGGTAATGACACCGCCGGCCTGATTAGCTACACCACCGCTAATAGCGGCACCTGCGCGGGCGCCCCGGGCACCCTACTCCAACTTAACTTCGCTAACAGCTACGGGGCGGCGCCCAGCGTGGTGATTACGCCTGCCTCGGCCAGTAGTGCCGCTCTGCAGAGCTACGTGGATCCGGCGAACGTTTCCACGGCTTCATTTAAGGTCAATATCAACCAAAACGCTTCGCCCAATACTACCTATAAGTTCTATTACCACGTTATACAATGATGATTTTTAACAACACTTATTTAGCTCCCTATTTTACTACTCTCAAGTTTTTAACAGAATTTCGTGAAACTGTTTATTTTTAAGGTGTAAGATATAGCGGTTTAACAGAATTCTGTTAAAAACTTAAAACTACTAAATCGAAGGGTAATATTCCAGCTAAAACCGTTCCTTTTGATGCAAATTATACTATTAAAACTCGGGCTTTTTTACAATATTCGCGTAGCTTATAGGGAGAAGGTTATTGTTCGCGGGCCTTTTCGAGTGATTTGCGCAGCGAGTACAGTTCGTGGCGGCGGCCCGTCCAAAAGGCGGCTAAAATCAGCGGCAGCATTAGCAAGCAGGGCCACCAGATGACGGTGGTCTTAACCAACTCGGTGCTGCCCTTGGCGGTGGTATTGCTCTGAATGGCGCCGGTGGCCTGGCCGACCAGCTGCAAAAAGGCCTCTTCGCCGTTTTTGTCGGTCGCCTTAACGATCACCCTGTAAACACCGGCCACTTTGTAGGTGTGCTTAATGGTGATTGTGCCGCTACTCGGTTGACTGGATAAATCGGGCGAAGTGCCGTCGCCCCAGTCGACGCTAAGGGCGTAAGGGCCGGTGCCGCCGCTTAGCAGGATTGGCCAGTCCAGCTCGGTGCCGGGTGCAGCGCCGCGCTCGGCGTAAGCACTGCTAAGGCTGATACGAGTACCAAAAGCCAGGAATTGGGCATCGTTAAAGGTGACGATTACGGTGTTAGAATCCGGCCCGCTTTGATCTAGAGCGTCGTAATCGCGCACTACCAGCTGGTTTTGGCCGTTGAACAGGTCAACCGGCACCGAATAGCTGCCGCCGGCGCACACCACCGAGCCCACAAACACATTATTATCAAAAATCTTAATCAAAAGACCGGTCGGGCACAGGCCACTAACCGTGATCGGTATGTTAGTGAAAACCGCGCCGCTGCCAGGTACGCTAATGGTGGCCCCTCGGCTGGGCGGCGGGCTGGGAATAACTCCCTGAATGCCAACAGAGCCCGACTGCGTCGTGGAGGCCATGGCCGGTGCCGACAGCCCTAACGTAGCCCATAGCAGGCCTATAAGGCCGTAAACAAAGAGTCGGGTCAGTTTCCAGTTCTTCAATGCCCTGTTCATACCTTTTGGGGAAGGGCCTTAACGGGCGCGGCTGGCATTGGCCCGCTTAAAGCGGCGGCGTGCCAACAGAATGATGCCCACCAGCACTAACACGATTATTATCACTACGAAGGGCAGCCAGGCCGGGATGTACCAGAAGGTCTTCTTCCCTGTTAAAATGGCCGAGCCCGAGCCATAAGACACGCTGGCCGTCAGGGTATAGCGACCCGGTCGGCTAATACCCTTCAGCGGATTGCGGAAGACGCGGTTGCTATTCGGCAAAACCAGCCCGCGGGTGACGCCGCCGTTCAATTCGTAGGAGTAGATTGTCTTGCCGGTCGAGTTAGTCAGGGTGACCCGGCCGAAGGGCGTGGCGAAGCCGTTGCCCAAGTTGCGCAGTTCCACACCGGCCGCTTTGGGGATTTTAGTGAAAAACAGCCCCTCATTGTTGCCACCTGTATCTTTGTAGATATGAATGGCATTTAGCTGCATACGGCTGACGATGTTGCCCGGCACAGTAATAAACACCAACTGGCTAACAGCCGCCGACAGAGCCACCTTGTTATTGCCGCCGGCCGAGGCCGAAGAGTTATTGGGCACGGCCTGGAACTCGACTAAGCCAAAGTAAGCCCCCGGAGCGGCATTAGCCGGCGCCTGCACCGGAATGCTGAAGCTTCGCTGCTCGTTAACGGCCAGTTGGATGTCGCCCAGGCCCACCAGGAAGTTGCGGATGCTATTGGGGCTATTCTGGTTAGGATCGGTAATAAGTTTAGGATTGCCGTCGACATTATCAGATTCAAAATCTTGAACCTTGGCCTTGGCGGTGATCGGTCCGCCGGTAATGTTTTTAAGCGTAATGTCTATTTTGTCGGCCTGCCCCGGTTTAAGCGTAACCTCTTGCCGCAGTGGCGAGATGCTCAAGCCGCTGGCACTGCCGCTTGGCGCGGTTGCGGCCTGGGCTGTCAAACCGGTCGAAAGCAACAAAACTGGCACAGAAGCCAAGGCTAATAAGGCCCGCTTCCAGTAAGCCAGTATCTTACCCTCGCCTGTTAGACTCATTAGCGGTAAGTATAGCACCTCTAATATCACCAAACCAAGCTTTTTTAGAAGTCGACGGTGGCCAGATAGGTTAAAGTAGTGTCGTAAACGCCGGCCGGCTGGTTCGGGTCAACGTTAACAATATAAGAAGCCGTCATGCGGTTGAAGTCAGTCGACAACTGCGAGCTAGAAAGTAAGGCGCCCGGCTCAAAGCTATACAAATCCGGCGAGTTATAATCGGTGGCCGGCACAGCTGTGCCGACACCGGTCGGGTCTTGGCCGACCACCGGGCCGTTATTCTTGCGCAAATTAAGGCCGAACTCACCGATAGACGGTCGGTTGGGCGTTGGTGCGGTCACTGACGGAATCACATTATTGCCCGAGGTCATAGTCGACCCTAGTAAGTAAGTGTTATAGCCATCGACGTCGTTAGTACCGGCGGCGTACTGCGAGGTGGCGTCACTGGTGACCTTGGAGCTTAAGACGCCCAGATCGATGCTGTCGCCGCTGGCCGAGCTACAATCGGGAGCCACGCTTAGGCCGACACACAGCTCAATAAACGGTGGTACAAAGGCGCCGACCGTAAAATTGGCCTGGGTCGAAAAGGCGACCGATCCCTTGTCGATTAGGCTGCCGGTGCCATCGGTTGAAGCGTAGGTGCTAAGGCGCACATAAACCGTCTGGTTAGTTCCCGACGGATTAGTGGTGTTCGCAAAAACATAGCTGCTGGGCACGCTAATGGCGGCGGCTGGTGGCCGCGTCAGTACCAGCTGGCTGCTATTGCTGTCGGTTGTATCGATGCTAAAGCCGATGTTGCCGGTTTGCTGGGTCAAGCTGGCACCCGACACGTCCAGGCCGGCCGGGGGCGTGCAAGGATCGCCTTGCCAAGGCGAGTTTGTGCAGTACTGGAACACAATCGAACCCACCGAAGCTGCCGAATTTATAATCATGCTGAAGCTTTCGCTGGCGCTGGCCGAGGGCGTGGCTGTCGAAATTAAAACGGAACGGTTGGTCAGGTCTTGGGCGAAAGTCTGGCCCTGCCAGGCCAGGTACGGTACCACCGTCATTAAGAGGGCTGAACCCAGCTGAAAGGTGTGCAAACTTGGGCGCCGCATAAGCCCTTAGTAAGTTGGAGTAGCTACAAAGTCAGCCTGCGCGGTGTAGGAACCGGTCGGAGTGACAATGGTCGGGGTGGCGGCAAATTTAAGGATCAGGGCTTCTTTGTCGACCACAGTAGCAGAGCTGGCGATTGTCTCGGCTGTACCGCTCTCGTCCCAGGCATAGCCGCCAGCCGTCGTACCGGTAATCTGGCCGGCATCTGCCAGGTAGGTGGTGGCTACGCCGGTGCCGTCATAATTGCTAGCCTTTCGTAGATTATAGGTGTTGCCGGCATAGGTACAGGTGTAGCCAGCAGTATTCTTACAGTTAACACCGGCAATGGTCATACCAAAGGCTTCGGTGGCCGCCGTGAGAGTTGAGCGCGTAGCGCCAATGGCATTAATACACTGGTCAGTATTAACATTACCGGCATTACAGGTAGCGCCGGCCACTCTTAAAGTACCTTTATGGTTGGTGCCGGACTGCTGAACGGCATCGTAAGCCACGGTAGTGCCGTTAAAAGCGTTAGTGCTAAGTTCGGCTAGGCCATTATTACCATCACCCTTATCAATGGCCGGAACCGGCGAAATATTAACATGGCCGGAATCGAGCACGCCCAAGTTCAGCGATGTGCCGCTAATGGTGGAACAGGTCGGCGGCGTGGTGGTATCGGCGTCGTCAATAGTAGTCGAGCCAATGCAGAAGCTCAGCACTTCCTGAATAGCGGCGTTCACAGTGAATAGCTGTGTGGTCGAGGAGGCGACGACTCCGGCATCGACCTGGGTGGTAAAGGTGGTGCTGCTATAGGTGGTAATGCGCTCAAAGAAGGTACAGTTAGCGGCCGCCGAACAGTTGGTATTATCTTGGTTAACCACGCCGGTATCGGTAATGGCGTGGGCTGTGGTGGTCTGAGTTGTTGTGTCACTACGCGTTAAACAAAGCACGTCAACATTGACACAGTTACCGGTTGCAGTATTGGTAGTAGTATTCTTAGTAAAACTAGTCGCACCCTGCCAACCGCTCTGGCTGATGGTGCCTCCAGACAGGTTGATGCCACTAGGAGCCGTGCAAGCACCGAGCGGAGTGGTGCATGTTTGAATCGTAAGACTCTGGACCTGCGTGGTTTGGGCCGGCGTAAAGGTGAAGCTATAGTTGGCCGTGGCACCAGCTTGGGCTGTCGAGATTACCACCGAGCGGTTGGTTATCTGCTGGGCCGTGGCCGTGGCATTCAGAAGCATGATCGGCCCGACAGTCATAAACGTAGCCATCAATAAGAGTAATACTCTCTGCATTCTCTCAAGCGATCGGCTGATAGCTGAAACCTTTTGCCTAATCATGATATTTGCTTAAATTTTTGTTTAGGTTGTTCTCTGGTAATATAACATAAGAACTACGGTGCAACAAGCCAGACTTCCAGTTATCCACAGTATTCTTTTGAGTAATTTGGTTCATCATAATCTTAAAAGGTGGGTGTCGCCACGAAATTAGCTTGAGCAGAGTAGCTACCAGTTGGCGTAACAATGGTCGGGGTGGCCGCAAATTTAAGGATCAGAGCCTCTTTATCAAGCACTGTGCTGGAACTAGCCACCGTACCAGAGGTGCCGCTTTCATCCCAAGCATAGCTACCGGCAGTTGTACCAGCGACTAAACCCGTATCGGCATCATAGGTGGTAGCCGAGCCGGTGGCGTCATAGGTGGAGTTTTTGCGTAGGTTATAGCTGTTAGCGGTGTAGCTGCAAGTGTAAGCCGTAGTGGCTTTGCAGTTAATGCCGGCTACGGCCATGCCAAAAGCTTCCACGCCGGCTGTCACGGTAGATTTTGTAGTGCCGATGGCATTGACGCACTGGTCTGTATTAACGGAGCCAGCGTTACAAGTGGCGCCAACCACTCGCAGCGTGCCTTGGTGGTTAGTGCCGGACTGCTGGATGGCATTGTAAGTTACGGCCGCGCCGCTAGTGGCATTGGTGCTCAGTTCGGCAATGCCATTGTTATTGTCGCCGCCATTAGCCACAGTAACCGGGGTAACGGATGTATTGGCCGAACTCAACGGGCCTAGACTAACAGAGGTACCGCCCACTCCGCTGCAGGCCGGTGGTGTGGAGGTATTGGAATCATCGATAGTAGTAGCGCCAATACAGAAAATCAGCTGTTCCTGAATGGTGGCGTTAATGGTCAGGGTTTGGGTGGTCGAGCCGGCCACCGTACCGTTATCAACGGGGGTACTATAGGCGGTATCACTAAAAGTCGAGATACGCACAAAGAAAGTACAGTTAGCCGTCGAGCAGCTGGTGCCATTAGGGTTAGTTGCTCCCGTATCTGTAATAGTGTGAGCAGTCAGGGTCTGGGACGTGGTATCGGTCCGCTTGGCGCACAAGTTGGTGGTGACATTACAAGCCGGTGACGAAGTCGTCGTATCTTTAACGAAACTAGTTGCGCCCTGCCAACTGCTCTGGCTGACCGTGCCGCCCGATAAGTTAACGCCGCTTGGAGCCGTACAGGTACCGACGGCGGTCGTACATGACTGGAATAGCAGGCTTTCGACTTGGGTAGTCTGGCCCGGGGTAAAGGTAAAGGTGTAATTAGCAGAGGCGCTGATTACGGCAGTTGACATGGTGATGGAACGGCTGGTAATTGTAACGGCTGCGGCGCTGCCGCCGTCTAGCAGCGATACCAATCCCGTGGCCCCAAATAGCATCACTAAAGCAGTCAGCACCGTCAGGGTGCGCCGCATTTCTACCAAAACCCCTCTAAAATATTGCCACATACGATGTTACACTCTTTGTTTCACGCTGCTCCACAGCCTATAGAGCTGTTCATTTAACAATAGCACTAGCGTGATAGCGAAGCAAGCAATTCAGCCAAAATTAAAAGGTGGCAATGGCCACTAAATCTTGGGTCATGTTATAGGTGCCGGCCTTGCTGGAGCCGTTGATATTCACTAGATAAGAGACGGTGTAATCGGTTTCACCCCAGCCATTACCGTTACTTTGGGCGACGACCTGGCCCTTGACGTACTTGAACAATCCACAAGTGCTGTAGCCAGCGGCAGCGCTACCAGTGGCAAAGGAAGTATCGGGTACCGCCACTGGATCGGCGCCAAAGTTGGCCGGAGCTGGGTTCGCGCAGGTAGTTTGATTCTTAACTAAATTTAGGCCGTACTGCTCGGTGCCTGGGCTGGAAGCCGTGGGGCTCGACAAGCCGTTTAAAGCCGCGCCCTCTTCGTTAGTTGGTGGATTATTCATACTAACCACTGTGTAACCGCTATCCACATAAGCCCTAACATGGAAGGTAGCCGTGCCGGTGGCTGGGCTGGCTGGGCTAAGCGTGCCTAGATTTATCGTGGCCGGGTTAACCACCATCTCTAAAAACGGCTCGTTGGCCGTTAAAAAGCCGGCGTTGGCGCCATAGTGGGTGCTGTTGATGGTGCCCCCGGCCGTGGCGCCCAGGCTTTGTTGGGCCTGGTAATTAGGCGAACTAGCGTTCAATAGGCCGCCCGAACCAATCTGGACCTCGTTAACTTCATAATTACTCGAGCTGGATTGGCCTCCGGCATAAGCCACGGCCGGGGCCATCAATAAGGCAATGCCCACTACACCCCAATACCTCGATAGCTTCATCTCTAGAAGTATATCAAACGGCCTGGAAAGTCTTGATTAGTCGAGTGAATGGCGTAGGGTCTGGTGTAACCGAAAGATTGCGATAAATGATAATGTAGCGGGCCGTCGTGCCGTTATTACGCTTGAGCATCAGGTTATAGTCAGCTCCCACTTGGCCAACTATAACCGTGAATTGCGGCGAATCAGGCACGCACAATATATTAGTACCGCTAAGTGTAACCGGCTTGATGCGTTTTAGGTCGGTTGACTTATACAAGCTGCCGCAAGTGTCGGAAATGTCTCCCGTCAGGGTAAAGGAGTTTCCGCCGACGATTTGCACCGGCAACACCCGCGTTACCGCCAGGTCGCCTTGAAGCGGTACTTGGTTGACATAAACGGTAATGGAATGGGCCGGTACACCATCTTGATACAAGAGATAAGTCAGCTTGTTTGGCGTGCTATCGTTCGGCGCGTAAAGCCATTGATCGGAACTCATGAACTGAAAATAGGCCGAGCGAAAGGTCTGCGGCCCGGCAATCGTAGAGTGAAGAGTATTGCCAATCGGCCTGTTCGTGGCTTGAGCTTGTCGCCCAACATCAAAAAACACTACCAACACGCCTGCAATAATCAAACCGAGCAACAGACTGGCCAGCCGGAACCGGCGCCGGTAACGCCGCTGGTGCACGGTGTCAACCGACCGGTTAATCTTATAAGTAATTTTTGTCATGCTATACCGTTTACGCTTACATCCGATTATACTGTATAACTATGGAAACTGAAGCCGATGACTCCCTCGACAAAGGTGCCGAAGACCTAGACAGCGACCAGTCGGCCGGTGAACCAGACGGCTCGCCTGACCCCAGCAGTGCCGATGCCACTGGTGATTCCGCCACGCCTCTGCCGCAGCCGCCCAAAAATAAATCCAAACGGGCCGCCTTGAAACGGTTCAATATTTATTTATTATTATTTTTGTTTATTATAGTTATCGCTTTAGGTGTGATTGGTGCCACCTTTATAGCTAGCAAACACAATTCTAGCCCTTCCCCCATTTCGTCTCAAAGCCTGACCCAAAGTACGCTTGACCAGCTGGCCAATAGCGACGCCACTGTTGGCAGCAACAACCAAGTTCTGAATGTCCAAAGCAGCGCCGTGTTTGCGGGCAAGGTCTTAGTCCGCCAAGACCTGGAAGTAGCTGGCAGCCTGCAAATTGGTGGCACAGTGGCTTTAAATGGCCTAGCCGTCTCTGGTACCTCGCAGCTGGGCCAAGTGCAGATTAACAAAGATCTGGCTGTGGCCGGTAATAGTAGCATCCAGGGCACGGTCACCATAGCTAAGAGCTTGCAAGTTAATGGCAGCGGCACGTTTAGCGGGCCGCTGTCGGCACCGCAAATTACTACCTCCAGCCTGCAGCTTAACAGCGATCTGACGCTGACTCACCACATTGTCGCCGGCGGCGCCACACCGTCACACAGCGGCGGAAGCGGCCTGGGCAGCGGCGGCACGGCCAGTGTATCGGGCAGTGACACCAGCGGTTCAGTCACCATTAATACCGGTGCCGGTCCGGCAGCCGGCTGTTTCGTGACCATCGACTTTGTCAATAAATACGACTCCACGCCGCATATACTGCTGACGCCGGTCGGCTCCAGCGCCGGCGGTTTGAGTTACTATGTCAACCGCAGCTCTTCCAGCTTCAGCATCTGCGATGCCACAGCGCCGCCGGCCAGCGCCAGCTTCGGTTTCGACTACTTTGTCGTTGGCTAGAACAGTTACTTAAGGTTTAGTTATTAAAACTGTCATTTTCCTCGCTCAATTTGTGGCCTATCGCTTTGCTCTCCGCAAGCTACATGTTAAATGTATATACAGCCTCTAGGGGTGGCAATCCTTATTTGTATATACGTTTAGCAGGTGGTAAGGCAGGAGCTATGAAGGACCCAGAAAGTGATGCATCTGATACAACCTTACAGAGCCCTAAATAAATTCTTTGTCTTCATTTTAGTGGGAGGGTTACGGTTAAGGCTAGACGTCTAGAAAGACAATCACCTTGTCGGCCTTAACGTGTAATAGGCCGCCAGCAATCTTGATGTGTTGGTCGCCCTTGTTAACCGTACGGATAATCAGCTCGCAGGGGCTCAACAATGACATAAAGTTATGGTGCTTGGGCAACACATCAAACGGCCCGGTGCGGTTTTCGGCCGTCAAGCTAAAAGCCCGGCCATCATAATAGGTGCGGAATGGCGCATTAACTTTTACCTCCATGCTTAAGCGGTCTTTATCCTTGCTGCTATAGTCTGTTACCGCCCGCAGCTGTTCTTGCTCGGTTTGGCTAACTGGTTCGGCCGGCACTTCATCGAGAGCTCGTTGTTCATCGACACCGGTCGACTGGCCGCTATCACTCATACAACGATTTCCTCAATGCTTTTGAGGGTTTCCTCGCGGCTGAAAAAATCGCCTTTAACACCGGTGTGTTTGGTCATAACGTTCATATTTTGCGTAAAGTTGGTAATTAATTTCTTGGCCTTGGCATAGTCGGCGCGGTCGGCCGGGCTAAGCTCATTTTCACCAATAATGGCAATAATTCCTTTCAAGGATTCGTATTTTTGCAGCAAGGCTTGAACCTGCACACTTAACAGATAGTGGCGCTCGCCAACGACTTCGGGCGTCAGCAGCGAAGAGGTAGTCAGGTTAAGGTCGACGGCCGGGCGAACGCCCTGCTCCGCCACCTTACGCGACAGCACGATAATCGAATCCATTTCATGCTGAATGAACTGCACGGCCGGATCGGAAATGTCGTCGGCCGGCACGTAAATGGTTTGTACCGAGGTAATCGAACCGTGCTCATTGGAACTTAAGCGGTCTTGCAAAATTTTCACATCTGAAAAGATGGTCGGTTCGTAGCCGCCTTCATTCGGCACTTGATCTAGAATAGTCGCCAACTCATTGCGAGCTTGAACGTAACGGTACATATTATCGGCAAAGAACAGGATGTCTTTATTTTGCTGGTCGCGGAAATACTCAGCCGACGACACGGCCGAAATACCAACCAAGGCCCGCTGCACCGGGTTCTCATTCATCTGGGCAAAGAACATACAGGTATTTTTGAGTAGATCGTTCTCTTTAAGTGTCGTATACAGCTCATGGCCTTCGCGAATACGCTCGCCAATACCGGCAAAGAAGCTCAGGCCACCGCCGCTCTGGGCAATGTTATTAATCAGCTCCATAGTGAGCACGGTTTTGCCAACGCCGGCACCACCGATAATGCCAATCTTACGACCCTTCACAAACGGCGTAAAAAAGTCGATTACTTTAATACCGGTCTCTAAAATTTCCGGCTTAGCCACCGAAAAATCCGATGTTTTACCCGGCAAGGTCATGATGTTTTTATACTTAACCTTGTCGGGCGCTATCGCTGCCAGGCCATCTAACGGGTCACCTAGGGCATTGAGCACTCGGCCAATCATAGCTTCGCCGGCCGGCACTTCGATACCCTTGTGGGTTCGTTCGACTTTCATGCCCTTAGTTAAACGAATGTCATTGCGAACGTTCAGGCAAAAAGCGATGCCGCCGGTTTCCAGTTTATCGACCAGCAGATGGGTCTGGTGGCCGTTTTGCACTTCTATCAGCTCGTTCAGTTCGGGCGGATCATCGTCGAACTGCACGCGGGCCACCAGGTCTTTAATGGTCATTAGCGTGCCGGCCATTAGTAACGACTCCCGGCAGCGGCCGCTCTACCCTTCTTAAGCCCGTTGATGATCTCTTTGAGGCGTTCGTCTTTAACGGCCCGTTTGGCCCGGTTGTAATCAAGCCGCAGGTCGTCTTTCATCTCGTCGGCTCGCTGGTGCGAAGCGCTCATGGCCCGGAAGCGCGAAGCGTATTGGGCCAGTTTTGATTCCAAGATCAATTGGCTGATGGAAATCTGCATCATAGAGCGCTCTAAGTGAGCCGCCACAGCATATGAACTGGGCTCAAAGATATAGTTTTCCTCGCTAATTACATCTTCAGATCTTTCACTAGTGCTGCCCTTCTGTGTAATGGCGGCCGAAAGCTCAATCCGCTTAACGTCTTGCACCATTAAGGAAACATACTCCTGGTAGAACAGCTTGGTCGAGCGGTATTGCTGCACCAGCTCGGTAATCGGACCAACATTAATATTGCGATCTTTATGCGGCATTTTAAAGTATTTCTTAAAGGCTACGCCGCGCTGGGCCAGCTGAGTGGCGCCGTGGTGGCCGATCACAATGATGTCAACCGTTGCTGGGTCATAAGTTTGCAGCATCAGGTCAACCAGTTTTTGATCAATGTCACCGCTAAAGCCACCTTCGGCGGTAATAATTATATAGAGTTCCTTATTAACAACTTTGGTGGAATTGTCGCGTCCAAAACTAAAAAGCGTGTCAATCCTAAGCTGTGAGTAAATGTGCCACAACTCGTTAAAAAACTTGGTTGATTGCAGCACCTGGTCGCGGATTTGCGAGATACGCATACTGGCGATGCCTTCAAAGGCGCTCGTCAGCTCAGTTAGTGTGGTCATGGACTGTTCTTCGACTGCAATTTCGTTAGGGCGCTTCATGCGGCAACCTCCGCCGGCACCGGCTGGGCAGACGGCAGCTTAGCCGGCACTCCCTTCAATTCAACAATGCATTTAGCTTTAAGTTGGTCACGCACTGTTTCATAATCTTCGTCGCCAGTGACCTGGGCGGCAAACTGGCCAACATTAACTTTGAGGGAATTAAGATCCAGGTCTTCACCATCAGCCAAATTCAGAACGATATCGAACATCAGCTGCTGCGCCATCAGCGAGAAAGTTTCGGATGGGCTTTGGGTCATGATCTCAAATAGCCGCTTGCCGGTGGCCAGAGTCCGTTTGGCCTCAACGGCCAGCTCGGAGCCAAAGTGCGAGTATTCCTCAGCTTGGCGGTAAGCCGCTAGTAATTTAAGCGTCACGGCGGCCAGCTCTTTTTGGCGCTTGTTGTGGCCGACGCCGCCGGCCCGGGTAACGCTCAAGCCCATGCTGACGGCTGGGCGGACACCAGAACGGAATGTTCCCATATCAAGGATCCACTGGCCATCGGTAATAGACATGATGTTAGTTGGCAGATAGGCGGTGATGTCGCCATTGGCGGCGTGCACGATGGGAATGCTGGTCAGGCACTTGCCATTGCGGTCTAGGCGGCCAGCCCGCTCCAGTAAGCTGGAATGGGCATAGAACATATCGCCCGGGTAAGAGTCTCGGCCCGGGCTAACACCAGTCAACAGTGCCACCTCGCGGTAGGCATGGGCATGGCTAGTCAGGTCATCGTAAATAATAATTGTGTCTTGGTCGCACTTTTGCCAGAGGTACTCGGCCATCGAGCAAGCCACGTAGGGCGCGATATAGCTCATAATCAGCGATTCAAACATGGTCGACACCACCACAATAGCCTTTTCCAGGCCGCCGTTTTCTTGTAAGCGGTTCAAAAGCTCATCGATATCGCTACGGCGCTTGGCAATCAGGCAGTAAACCACTACCTGGTCGGTGTTTTTCTGATTAATTGTCAGTTGGGTGGCCAGGGTGGATTTACCGGATTTGCTGTCACCTAACAGCGCCATGCGCTGACCGCGCACAATTGGGAACAGCGCGTCAATGGCGCTGACGCCGCTTTCCAGCTGATCTTCAACCAGTCGCCGTTCAAACAGTGACGGTGCCGTGTTAAAGACTGGCCAAACATCCGACGGCGCAATTGGTCCCTTGCCGTCAAGCGGGTCACCGGTAACCGACACTACTCGGCCAATAAAATCCTTGCCTACCTTGCAAACCAGTTCGTCGTGCTGCAGTACAGCCACTATGCCGTCTTTCAGAGCCTCCACGCCTAGGTGCAATACCACCACGTGATCGGTGTAAATCTGGTAAACAAAGCCCTTGCTGCCATCTTCGAACATAACCAAGGCATGCACAGCACAAGGCTGTAAGCCACGCACTCTTACCAAAAATTTATCCACGGCAATCACCTCGCCAACTGGCCGACCGGCCTCGACTAGGCCATCGAAGTGCTTGTTACCTGTGCTCATTTTTGTTTATCCACCATTTTACCTACTTCAAGCCTGCTTCACAGTCTGAAAGTGCTAAAGCTTCAGGATTAAGTATACTGCAAAAACACCGCCTGCAAAAATAATTAATCCGGCAATAACAGTTTGGGCCAGGCTGCGGATAATTGACTTCCTCGATAAAGGGTTGCGGCCAATGGCCACCATACCGCTGCGCACACCGCTATAGAGCATGTTCGAGACAATAAATAGGGTGATGAACATTAAGATCACCCCCAGGTAGATCCGGCCGGAAGCGACTGGTTTTTGGGCAATGCCAACGGCCGCGTTAACTACGAATTGGGGCAAGTAACTGACTGCTTTTTGCTGCAGCGGGTTCTGCTTTAGCTCCAGGTCAGTTACCACGCTGCCAATATTAACACTGACATTGCCTTTACTAGATTTAAGTGAGACTGTGCCTAGAACGCCATGCTTGCCATCGAAAGCAGTCGTAGCCCGGCCAATAATTTCGGCTTGGGCATCGCTAGCCTTCATGGCCACACCATCCAAGGCCGAAATCGTCAGAAAATCACCAGATTTTATCGGCCCGTCTTGGGTACTGACCAGCATTTGGTTGCGACCGGTAGTTGCCACCAAGGCTTGGCCGCTGGGCGCCAATTGCGGCGATAAGATCACGGCCGCTTGGGCAGTTGGAATAACCACGCCCAGCATTTTCTTAACATCCTTAGCTGTCAGCGGCTGCACCGTATTGGCATCTTTAAGTTCCACCAACATGCCCGGCAACACCTTAGAAGTGGCGCTATAGGTTTGTGGGACTTGCCCGGAAATATCGCTCGGCTGGCTACTAGAACCAGCGGCCGAGGTACTATTGCTTGTATTGATAGACTTGGCGGCAACCCCTGGCCCTATTAGTAACAAGCCCGTCAGTATTAGTAGTCCGGCTACAGTGGTGAAACGATGCAAATAATGGATCATCCGCATTAAAGTATAACCTTTTTAACAAAGTAGATAACTATAGTCAAAAATACAATTAAACCGGCCGTTAATAAGATATAGTGGCTGAAGTTAATGTGGTTATTAGTAAAGGTTTGAGGAGCAAAGTTAAGGCTAGCCACCAGTGCCTGGTGAGCCGACACCGGGCTAGCCCTGGCCGTAACGATGGTATTATCGGCGGTTTTTTGAACGTCAATTTCACAACTGGTATTGGTTCCACTATTAGGCGACAGATAGCAGCTAGGCGCCTCTTTTAGGTCAGCCCTAAAGCTAGCCGGTATGTACAGTATGGCCTCTACCGTACTCAGCTGCTGGCTCCAGCCTCTACCATTAACATCCAGCAGGAACCCATCAGTTTTGGATCCTAAATTAACCACACCGCGAGTTTGATAAGACAGTTTAAGGGTCTGCGGGCCCGACAGAATGATAGACGGGTCGCCGGTGGTGACCACCAGATCGCCGCTGCTGTCTAGCTTGGTTTTATAAGGCACGGGGTTATTCGTGGTATCAGTTACACTTAGGATCTTTACGTTAACGGACTGCCCTTGAAACTTAGTTGGCAATGCGCGCGTAATTCCATAGAAGCCGCCGCTCGGGAAGTCGGCTACGATAGTTTCTTCGGTTGTAAGCTGGCTTAGTCCCCGGCTGTCACGGTTCAGATGATAGATGCCGGTGAAGCTATTGAAGCTAATCTGTGGAGATGGCGCCGCCGCCGACACTGTAAGTGGGAGCCATAGACCAGCTAAGCCCATGGTAGCAGCTAGAACCAACCCAAAACGTCTCATCGGGTAATTTTTAAGGAGTCAAATAAAGTTTTCCATTCAGCATTGGTCAGATTGTTGTCGCTGTGGGCAATCAACAGAGTGCCCTGGCTGGCCAATATACCCGACTGGCCTATCGGAGTCAGGCTGCTTGATTGCCAAAATTTAGCCAGGGCCACCGGTCCGAGTTTGGTTTGAAATTGAGCGTAAGGGTGAATGCCTATGGCAGGATAATAAATCTGGCCATCAGAACCCAGATTGTCTGGTGCCGGTTCTTCAGTAAACACAATTTGGTTATTATAAGCTTTAACGTTAAAGCTTAGCGTTTTTCTGTCGACTTGGTAATTATAACTAGTGCTGTCTATTTGGCTAGTTTTAGAGGGATAAATGGCTTGATAGGCTAACTGGGTCTTTATATTCGACGGTAAAGGGTTTTTAGGGGCCGCTTTAACATAGAGAATACTGGCTGTAGCTCCTATGGTCACAATCAGTATCAGTGCCGCACTTACCCACTTTTTAGATAGTTTTATTTCCACACGCATTTGACATTATTATAACCCGTATGGCTACCAGCTTATAACCCAGATCTCACCGATCCCGCCAGAGCCGCCAGCCCCGGCACTGCCCGAACCAGCGCCACCGCCACCGCCGCCGCCGCCCGGCGCACCGCCATTACCACCAGCGCAGCCCACTCCACCACCGCCGCCGTTAGCACCACCGCCACCACCACCAGTACCGGCTTTAATAGAGCTTCCGCCAGCGCCATTACTGCCATTACCACCACTGGCACAGGTGGCGCCAGCCGTGCCGGCGCCACCGCCGCCACCACTGGTGTAGGCCTGGCTAACACCACCAACTCCAGCAGTACCGGTGGAGTTACCGCTGTTTATGCTACCGCCACCACCACCACCACCGGCGCCATGTAGTGAGCTACCGCCATTACCACTAGTGCTGTTGCCAGCCGCCGAACCGCCGCCACCGCCGCCGCCATATTCGGCCTCACCGCCAGAGTTGCCATTACCGCTCGCGCCGCCAGTACCGGTTCCTCCGCCAGCGCCGGTTCCGCCGGCCGCATTAGCATTAGCGGCAGCGCCCAGCGGATTACCGCCGGTCGCGCCGGTTATAGTCGTCGCAGTGGTACCAACAGCCGCGGTGCCCCCGCCGCCAGCACCACCGCCAAGGCCGGCTGAAGCACCACCGCCACCAGCGCCACCGCCACCACCATAAGCTTGCTCATAAGTAGTGCCGCTACAGGTAGCCGCGCTGGAGAAACAGCTGGCGCCGCCAGCGCCGCCATTACCGCCATTGCTGCCGGAGCTGGCCGCCCCGGTTCCGGTACTGCCGCTGCCACCAACAGAGGCGTGCGCGCTAGAGGGCAGATCAGATGCCGCAAAAACTTGCGTGGCATAGGCCCCGCCGGCGCCACCACCACCACCGTTTCTTTCCTGACCGCCGTTGCGGGCACCACCACCACCACCACCACCACCACCACCAACCATGATAACTTCTACGGCATTGGCAGCACTAGGTTTAGTCCAGGTATTATCACCACTCGTGTAAGTCTGAATATCGGTGAAGCTACCCAGGGTGACCCAGCTGCCACTGACGCAGCCCTTGAACAGGTTTGTGCCCGTGTCATAGTAAATCCCTCCGGTGGTGCAGCTTGGAGACCCATTATTGGTGCCGACCACGAACACTTTGCCAGGCGATACTGTAGTATTGCCAGCCAAGCTGATGCCCGTGGTGCCGTTAATCGTCGTTGTGCCGGCCACGGTTGAACCAATAGTGACATTGGTGGTGGAACTGGCAGTAGAATTATTGCCAACATTAACCGTTTGGGTGACCGCTCCGGTAGTATTACCGATTTGGATAGTCGAGGCGATGCCGGTATTTCCTAGGAATAGGTTGGCTCCTACAGTATCGACTTGAATATAATTGCTGCCATTGGAATTTTGGACCTGGAAAGCCGTGGTTGAATTGGTAGTATTCTCAAAAGCCACCGGCGAGTTAATCACGCCGTTAAGCGCCAGGCCAGCCTCTTTGAAGGCCGTGGCGCTGCTGGCCGCCTCTAACTGGACGGCATCAATGAAGAAAGTGCGGGTGGTAGTGTCACCGTTGCGAATCAGTAAGTAGGCGCTAGCAGTAGGCGTGCCGCTGGCAAACGAACAGCTAAAGCGCGTCCAACCAGTGGTGACAACAGTTTGATTGGAGGGCGTGCAGTTAACAGTCGTGCTGCCGTCCGGGCTATAAACGGCGCTAATTGCGGTCATGGTACCGGAGTTTAACTTAGCGTACCAAGACAGAGTGTAGGTGGTGGAAGCACTGATAGCAGTGCCAACAGTATATTTTGTTCCATCATTGGCGGTGGCCGTGGTACCCGAAGTCACCGACAACGCAGCACTGCCAATATAGGCCTGCGCCGTGGTGCGAGCCGTACTACCACCGGTTGCGCCGGAGTAAGCCCAGGCGCTAACATTGGTGTTCTCGAAGCTCGGATTAGTCAACAGAGTATTGAGAGGCGTGGTGTCGACATTGAGAGCCACTGAGCCGGTGGCGTTCTGAACCTGGAAGGCCGTGGTCGTGTTACTAGTTGGTAGAACTTGGACCCCAAGGTTTGAACCTCCTCCGGCCGGCTGGAGTAGAATGCCGCCGGTGCTACCTTTTATAGTAGTCAGCCCTGAAGAACTACCGATATTTATGGCCGTAGCATTGGTCGCACCGAGGTTAATAGTACTGGTACCAGTACTTGTCTTGGCACCGCTGTCGAGAGTTAGAGTACCGCCATTGTTGGCGTTACTGCCGCCGGCGTCGCCCGCCTGTAACGTTAAACCGCCGCCGGCCGAGCCAGTAGTGGTACTAGCGCCGGCTCCGCCCTTAACAGTTAAGGTAGCGCCGGCCGTGCCGACTACCGAGCTGCCTGTGCCTAGAATACTAAAGTTATTAGGGCTGGCCGCCGTGCCAGTGGTGCCGGCATTGCCTAAGTAAAGGTCATTGCTCGTGTCAAAATAAGCCCGGCCATTGGGGCCCGAGGCGCCGGTGACAATTTGCAAGCCGTTGGCATCGGTCGTACCCAACACCGCCGTAGCCCCAAACTGGTTACCACCTTGTATAAAGGCCGCGCCGTTCCCGGTTGTCGCGCAACTAGATATCAATTTAGTAGAGGAATTGCGGCAAAGATAGTTAACATTATCAGCCGTAGCCAGGACGTTAAAGGCAGTCCCGCTCGAGGACTCCAAGGTAGTCACGCCGCCACTGCCGGAACCAATGTTGATATTGGTCGTAGAGCCCGTGGTTGAGCCAGTACCAATGTTAATTGTCTGGGTATTGCCATTGCCGGCAACGGCGCCAATCGCAATAGTATTGCTGGACGTGCTCTGCCCCAGGGTGATTGTTCCGGTTTGAGCCGTACCGCCAACCGTAAAGGTGCCGGCCACCGTGCTGGCGCCGAGGCTGTAGGTTGAGGCCCCTACTCCATCAAGGCTAAAATTACCGCTGCCCACAAGTTCATTGATAGCCGTGGTGCCGGCTGCCGCCCCGATATTTATCTGAAGGGCATTGGTCTGGCCAATATTAATGTTACCGGCATTAGCCGCTAAGACCAGGCTGCCGCTGCCGGCTTGCAGCGTCAATGAGCTGGCTCCGTTAGTCGAGCCCACGGTAACTACATCTTTGCCCGATCCGCTAGAGCTGCTGCCAATGTTTATGGTGCCGACGCTGCCAGCGCCGATGGTGGCATTGCCAAGATTTATAGTGTTGGTGCCGGTCGACTGGCCTAGGTTAATTTGGCCGTTTTGATTGGCTCCACCGAGGTTAATAGTACCTGTTGTAAATCCGGCACCAACATTGAACGAGCCGGCACTTTGGACGTTGGCGACATTTACGGTTGTGGCGCCCGAGCCATTAGCAATATTCAAACTGTTAGTAGCCGAGCTACTGCCCAATGTTATAGTTCCGGTTTGGGCCGTACCGCCAATCGTGACACTACCCGTGGTAGTACTAGTGCCAATAGAATAAGTCGAGCCCGCAACGCCATCTAAGCTGTAGTTACCGGTGCCTACCCGCTGGTTCAGAGCGGCCGCGCCGGTGGTATTCCCAATTGTGACGGTCAGAGCGTTAGCCGTGCCCAGGCTCAGGTTGCCATTGGCTGTGCCAGTGCCGGCATCAATTGATACACTGCCACCGGTCGACGAGCTGCCACTTTCATTACCACCAGTAATATTTACAGCACCCCCACTACCGCTGTTAAATGACGAGCCGCCTCCCTGCAAAGTCAGGCTCAAACCATTAGTGCCGGTCTGGGCGACTGCTCCAATCGTACTGGCTTGCTGGAAAGTTAAATTACCAGTCGTATCCAAAATGGCTCGAATGTTGTTATTCGTACCTAAAGCCAGCGCGCCGTTGTTGGTGTTAAGAATGTTCAAGGAGTTAGCGCCACCGTTACTAGTATTACCACTAGAGTTCTCAAAGATCTGGCCACCATTGCCAGTATCCACCATCAGGGATATTTGCGAGCTGGCACTTGATCCATTGCTGGAATTATGGAAGGTGGCCACACTGCCGCCGTTAACACTGCTCTCCACGTCCAGAATTGAGCCCGGCGCGCTAGTGCCGATACCAACCCGCCCATTGCTGGTGTCAACGTCGAACACGGTGGTGGTCACGGCGGCGTTCTGAACCCGCAGCGCCGTCACGGAATTGGTGTCGCTCTGGACCGACAGCGAGCCATCGCTGAAAACGGCCACGCCGCTATACCTGATGGCGTAGCCCTGGCCCGAGCCGATGGTCTTACTAACGGATACGACCATTGTCTGGGCGCCGACATTGACCGAACTGATAGTGGCCGACGATCCATCGGCGTATGTCAGGACACCTCCGACCATACCGGACGTCCAGCTGGTACCGCTGCCGGTGACTGTCGTGGTGGCCTGGGTTATGGTGCCGGTGGCGTAAGTCAAACTATCGAGACGAACTTGCTGGTTCGAGGTGTCAACGTTGAGAACGCCAACCGTGCCGGCCTGGTTCAACACCTGGAAAGCACTAGTGGAATTGGTCGCGTCTTGGAGTAGCACGCCACCGTTAGCCGTAAAAGTCTTGTTAGAAGCGATGGCCGTATTCTGGTTCAGGTTAATACCCGAGGCCGAGCTACCAATGTTCAAACTGACTGCCGAAGCTGTATCTAACAGAGGCGTCACTAGGCTGGTATCGGCCGTGCCGGTGCCTGAAATATGGAAGTTTGAGCTCGATTGCAGCGCGGTCTGATTACGAATAAAATCGGTGCCGGCCGAGGTTTCAAAACCGCAAGCCGCCGAGGTTTGTAAACAAATGGTGCCATTGGCATCCGGTAGCGAAATGGTACGGTTATTGGTCAAGGTGGCGGTGTTTAAGGTTGAGCCAAGGTTGTCGGCCGTGCCGTCGGCCAAAATGAGTGCCCCCTGGAAGACAGTGCCGGAATTAGCAATGGTACCCAGTGTCAGCTGGCTACCGGTGGCGCCAAAGCTAGCCTCGCTGATTCCAGCTGAGTTCTGTAAAATAAGCTGGGGCGCCGACTGTGAAACATTACCCTTCAAGATCAGATTTGAGGCCGTCGCATTGCCATTAACGGTGTTGTCAAAAATAGCTTGCACCGTGCTGGACTGGACGCCACCCACATTTAAGCCGCCGTTGTTAATAATAAATCCGGTGTTCGAATAAGGGTTGTTGGTAGAGTTCACACCCAGAGAAACCACGCCGGCAGCGCTCTTAACATCGAAGCTATCGGAGCCCTGGCCAGTCGATCCCTGAACGGTAAGTCCTACAACACTGGGCGCGGCCAGAGTGACGCCGCTGCCGCTAACGCCGCTGTCAGCAAAACTGGTGGTAGCGCCGTTGGTGATGGTACTAACCAGCGTCACGCTGGCGCCGGCCGTAAAGTTGTTAGCGGCACTACGGTACACTTTGTAACCGGTGGCGCCGGCCACTTGCGACCAAGTTATGGTACTGGTGTTATTAGCCAGGGCAACACTACTGCCTGGCAAAGTAGTTATGGCGCCGTTGGTGGCCGCCACAGCGTAAAAGAAGCTACTGCCGGAAGTACCGCCGGAGTTGGCTGCCGGCGCCACCAGGCCGGTAAGGCTGTTGCTAACGCCGTAATTGGTAAACGCGCCGGCTGCGCTAAATTTGGCAATGTTAACACCGTTGGCATCCTGCAAGTCAAACAGATCAGCTGTCTGACTGCTAGCACCGGCAATAACGCCACCGACGCTGCTGGTAGCAGCACTCTGAATGTTGAAGTTAGCTGCGCTCTGAGTAGTCGTCTGGTTGGAAATGTAGTGGCAGGTTCCCGTACAAACCGGAATATCACCGGATTGGATGGCACTCGAGACAAAGCTCGTGCCATTCCCGCGCAAATAATTACCGGTGGCCGCCGAGCCACCAATCTGAAAGCCGGCACTACCGCCCAGCACATCCAGTACACCGCCACTTGATACGGTAAAGTTACTGGCGGTAACCGATAGCGAGTTGGAACCAAAACCAAAAGTGCTGGCCGCCGCGCCGGTCAGGTTCAAGGCCCCCGCTGAGGTGACCGACAGCGTGCCCGCCGTGGTGGTCTGCAAGGTTAGCGGCCCAGAGGTCACACCAATCGACAAACCCCCTGTTGTAGGTCCTACAATGTTACGGGCTGAGCTTCCGCTAAAAGTCAGGTCACCGCCCTGAACTGTTAAAGCACCTCCCAAAGTGGTCAGGCCGTTGCCTTGCAAGGTCAACGTTGTGTTGTTAGTAGAGTTGCCCAGGGTCACGCCGGAAGTGTTAGCCGTGCCGATGTTAATATTACCGTCGTTAGGATGGCCGGCCGCGCTGGCCCCGCCGTTAATGGTCACTGTACCGCCATTGCGCGTGCCGCTGGCTCCGGTCGCCTGGCCGCCAGCAATATTGACCGCTCCACCGGTGGTCGAAGTTGTACCCGACTCATCACCGCCAGTCAGGCTCAAAGTGGCACCGGTACCTGTAGCCGCCGCATTAACACCGGGCTGAACTGTCAGGTTCTTACCGCCACTAGCCGTGCCGATAGTGCTGGTTTGCTGCAGTGTCAAGTTACCGGCGGTGTCTACAATCAACCGGTCGACGGCGTTAGTCCTGATAGCCAACGGGAAGTTATCGTTTGTGCCCAGTTCGGCCTGACCCCCGAAGGCATTACCATTCTGCACAAAGGCCGTACTGCTGGTTATACAGTTCACAAAAGTCAGCTGGCCCACGGTGGTACCGTCATTCGCCAGGCATTGGCTCAAACTCGGCGCCGCGGTCGGCAGCAGCAAGCTGTAGGAGCTGCTGGGATTAGTCGTTGGCGCCTGTAGAGTAACAATGTTAGTACCCCCTGAAGACTTAAACAGGATGGCACCACTGTTGGTGCTAGCCGTGCCCAGCGTCAAAGCACTCGCCCCTTGAACAGTTAGGCTACTGCCAATAGTGCCGCTGCCAGTGATATTAAAATTAGCTGTCTGCGCCGAAGTAGTGTTCTGAATGTAGTTGGCGCTACCGCTAGTGGGAGCGAAGTTACAATTGGTGCTGCCTTGCACGCAGAGGGTGCCACCCTCATTAGGCAGCACTAGATTGTTGGCCGTCGTCTGGCTGGCCCAACCCAGCGTCGATTCGTTGGAACCGGTCAACAACGCCAGTTGCTGTGCCCGGAAGGCGTAAGGCACTGCCGTCAGCTGCAAGCGAGGGCTCATCTCTCCATCCCAGGTGATGGCGCCACTGCCGGTGGTACCACCGATGTTCATGGTCAGCCACAGTTGCTGATCCCAGTTGATGGTACCGGGGAAAGCCGTTATAGATCCCAAATTTACCGTCAGATAACCGTCGACCACTCTGGCCCGCACGTCGGTGCCACCGCTGCCGCTGTTGTAGGTATAATCTTCCATCCACAAGCAGTCGCCGCTACAAGTACCCTGGCCGCCACCAGACGAGCTCAAGCTAGAATGCAGCTTAAACTCCACATCGTAGTTGCCATCAGGCACAATTGCACCGGTGTTAGATTCCAGTCTAGCCTGAAAGTTAATCGTGTTACTGGTAGCAGCAGCCGCTGTTGAAACAGGGCGAGCTAGATTAAGCCCAACCGTCGTCAAAACAACCAGCCCTGTCAGTAGCGGGCCCAGCACGCGCAGGGGCTGGCGCATACGCGCGCGCGTATAGAAAAATACAGGGGTCAGAAGTAACCGGCGATCAGCAGCAAAAAACACCTTGCCGAGAGCTCGGCCAAAGGTGCTTGCAGACAGTTCTCGCTGACGCGATCCAAGTTTTAACATTTTGTTTTTAGGTTTTTGTTTTGGTCAACCCGTTTGTGAGGAATAACCAATTTTTTGTTTGGTGTTTAAAGCTTGAGCTTTAAACCTGTTTCTAGTATCTTCTTTCCAACAGGGATAAAGCAAGCACTTTTGAGTAAACTTTCTATGCAACTTTTAGAGCTTATTTTAACGCCCAAACCCAAACTTTTTGTTGTGAATAAGTTAACAATAAGTAATTAAACTTCTTGTTCAGTCGCTTAAGCTCCAGATATAGACTACCAAAGTCATCGTCTAGTTGTTGTATAAATAGTTACAAGTAAGTCACTAACCCCTTAGTTATCCACAGCAGTCCTCCAATTAAGTCAATCAGTAATAGCTTCCAGCCTGCCCAATTGGCGGAAATCTTGTTTTATCCCTGTTTTTTAGGTAAAATACCCCAGTTAAGGGGACATAGCTCAGTTGGCTAGAGCACCTGCTTTGCAAGCAGGGGGTCCAGGGTTCGAGTCCCTGTGTCTCCACCATATTTTACAGGTTAAGGGGCTATAGCTCAGCTGGTTAGAGCGCGTCACTGATAATGACGAGGTCCCTGGTTCGAGTCCAGGTAGCCCCACCACCTACATAAGATAATCAAACTTCCGCCCCTTCCCTTCAATTTCAATATAGCGAAAAAGCCTTAGTTCTACATATGCATACCTGAATCTCAAAACCCCTGCTCAATTCACCTCTCTGTTGCGCTGTCGACTTAGTAAGCAGTACTTACTATCTCGACAGCGTCTTTTAGAAGTAGATGAAGTCTATTCCTGGGGGTTTTGAGATTCAGGTATGCATGCATTGACAGTTTGACTATACTATGCTATGATTATGCAGATGGATCGTCACAGCCTAATTCGCACTAGACATACTATAGCTGCCGGCATGGCAGTCATAGTGCCTACGCTAGAAATTGCTCCTGCAGTGGCGGATGCCGCTACTCCACTCAAGCTAGCCAATGTAGCTTTAGCATCTTCGCACAAAGAGAGTCCGGCCAGCTCTACAGAAGTACAACAATCGGCTGACCAACTAGGGAGAAGGATTATCTGCCTGGCTGCCCAACGAGGAGTTACACCCTTTAGGGAGGGCTATGCCGACATAGTGCAGCTGGATAATACCGTAATCCCGACGAGGAAGTATCCTTTTGGCTTTGTTGCCTATAGGCATATCCAAAAGGACGGCCAACCCAGCCGCCATATTGGTCAGATTGACATTACGGCCAGCAGTAGTAATTCACTGAACCAGCCACCTAATACTGAAATAATCCTGGTTCAGAACCCCGTGACCGGGGCCTGGATCGACGATGTCCGATCCTTCAGAGAGAGCCATAATAAGGGTACATCTACTGAAGCACAGGCCAGCACGGAGCCGGCTCCTGGCCAGCGTCGCCTAACTGAACCGGGGCTCGAAGCCACTATAGACCTGGCAGACCAAATAATCACCGAATATGAAGCGAACAAGCCTCCGGTTCGCTTCAGGCATCCTGCCATCCCCCTAGGCGGCAGGGTCCTGAGCTTTCAGCCCATAGACCAGGTACCTTAATCTTTATCTTTGCTCTCTCTTTGATCAGTACCAACCGACAGTAGCATTATTGTAGTTGACGGCACTGATATTACTATTATAAAGATTGTTTGCCGCGGCGTTCCATAGGTTAAGGAACTGGCTATAAGATGGGGCGGGCCCATTACAGCCGCTGCCAGCCCCACCACTAAAGAACCTATTAACAATGTAGCCCTGGGCCCCAGAAGGCGGATTGCCAGAATAACCGCATGATTGCGGATACCATTCGAAGAGAGCTGTACCGCCTGAGTAGCGGCTACTTACGGGCCAGCTGACTGCCACGCCAGCATAAATAGGCAAACTGTAGCCAAGATTATTACGGATGTAACTAACCCACAGCTGGACACAGGCTTTACTATAGACTGTCTTGCCATTAACTGTCGTATTAACTGTCGTATTGCCACTAGGTTCTGCAGCGAGTCCGTTAGGGTAGGTAGCGCTCGGAGGTTGGGCGGTATTACAAGGTGTCTCGTCATCTACCCATAATCCGGCAGGGTTACCACTGTTAACGTAGGTTAGAAGTTTGCCATACCCATTTGGACCGTTTCCTCCAGCTTCCTTCCACCACAGGCCAGTAGGACAATAGCCACCATAATAGCCGGGGGCACAAGCTACTATAAGAGGATTCGAACTGGGTGACTCGTTTAGGTTGGGGAAGCCTGAGCCATCACCGATGTCGGCAAAGGTGGCGCCTGGCGCGGCTGGATAACCATTAATTGTAGTTGCCGGGCTACTAGGCAAGACTTGGATATTAACGGCTTGAGTACTTGAGCCGCCACTGCCGCTGCATGTTAGACCAAAATTTGAGTTAGAGATGAGAGCGTTTGTGGTGTAAGAACCGCTGGTGGACTTGCTACCACTCCAAGCCCCGGAGGCCGTACAGCCCGACGCGTTAGTGGCATTCCAAGAAAGCACGGTGTCAGCGCTGTACTTAAGGGTTGTCAAGTTGGCATGAAAAGTAACGGTAGGAGCTGGTGGTGGGACCGGGGGCGCTATAGATGGGACGCCCAGGTTTTCCCAGCCCGACCAGCCACTCGAGTAATACTTGTGGTAGAGATTGTTATCGGTGCCGTTCACGAACAGGTCAAGCCGACCCACGCCCCAAGTAGATACCGAGGGGGCGGAATAGGTTGTACCAGGGCCAGAAATACCCACCCAATTAGACCAACCGTTCTGGTACCATTTTTGGGCAACGGAGTTATCGGTACCGCGGACAAATAGGTCAATCCGGCCTGACCCCCAGGAGACAGCCGTCGGAGCGGAATAAGTAGCGCCGCCCAGGCTTTCCCAACCGGACCAGCCGCTTTGGTACCACTTGTGGTAAATAACATTATCGGTACCCCTAACAAACACGTCAAGCCGACCTGGTGCCCAAGAGGATATGGCCGGGGCATCATAGGTGGTGTTAGCGTAACTAATAGCCTCCCAGCCCGACCAACCATTCTGGTAATACTTATGGTAGACATTGTTGTCGGTGCCGCGGACTACCAGGTCTATCCGGCCTGAGCCCCAGGAGACAGCCGTCGGAGCAGAATAAGTGGTGTTACCGCCGCTGACAGCCTCCCAGCCCGACCAGCCAGAGCCATCCTGGTACCACTTATGGTAAATAGCGTTATCGGTACCACGAATGAATAGGTCAAGCCGGCCTGAACCCCAAGAAGCTACTGCCGGAGCGTCATAAGTAGCGCCCCCCAGATTCTCCCAGCCCGACCAGCCATTGGAGTAATACTTGTGGTAAATGTTATTGTCGGCGCCACGCTCAAACACGTCAACTCTACCCGATCCCCAGGAGACAGCCGTCGGGGCCAGCGTAGGAGCGGAGGGTGCGGGGGCCGCTGCCGTAGGCGGTGGTGGCGTGGGGTCAGTACAGGGATAGTCTGTGGTGAAGGCATCGGTAGTTTCTACCGTGAAGCCGATGCTCTGGTCGTATGCCACTTCTGAGCTACTAGGGGTGTAGAAATGATTCACTCCTTTAACAAGGCGGTACCAGGGTGCTCTACAGTAGCCCGTTGGTGGTGTTGGTCCAGGGGTTCCACTCGTTCCATAGCTATAAAAGGCGACCCCTTCGTAGGTATAGCCAATAGATTCGGCGTACGTAACCTCTGAGCTACTGACGGTATAGAAGTGATCCGTGGTGGCGGGTTTATTGAGCCTATAGACTGGTATAGACGGCTGACCAAGCTCATAATCCATCGGGTAGGCGCTTTCGTAAGTATAACCCAGAGATTCGGCAGAAAGAGCTTCTGAACTGCTAGTGGTGTAGAAGTGGTCGCTGCCTTTAACCAGCCGATAGAGAGCAATCGTGTAAGTAGGGGTATCGGCATGACTAGCCACCAGATAACCTACTCCAGCAATGGCAAAGATTAGGGCAAACAGGAGGGCGCCCCTGGTGCGTTTCGGTAAGCCAGCGAGTCTCCTACGACCTTTAATCGCCAAGTTCTTAAGGGCTGCTGGCTGTGGCACGACTGGTTTCATAGGTTTTTGTTTTTTTGTGATTTTTGTTAGTCAGCACTAGAATGGCCTTAAACTGGTTATTATTATTCAGAAAAGGCCATGATTGGTCAAGGCTTTTCTATAACATTCCTATAATTTTAAAAACTGAGTAGTGCAAATGCAACGTCAGATCGTGGTACAGACACTGATATCTTGCCCACCGAGGTGGAAATGTAGATTGTCAGTACTGATTAAACAATCTACCAAGATCGACCTAGCTCGTGTAGGATTGCTCCTGCACTGCTAGTTTTCTCCCTAGAAAGGAGGTAATCCATCCGCACGTTCCCGTACGGATACCTTGTTACGACTTAACCCCAATCATCTCCCCTACCTTAGGGCCAGGCAAGCTGGCACGTCAGGTATTGGCGACTTTCATGGTT
>DATBED010000061.1:0-20545 GCA_036276195.1 Saccharimonadales bacterium (SeqCode)
GTTAGCTTCTTTATAACCAGCGGCGTGTTCGGACTCTACCTTTTGGTAAGATTGACCCAAGCGATTGCAGCCTAAAAGTGATATAATTCTTTTGGTACTATAAAAATAAATACAGCCAAAAGTAGCTAATCTGTCAAAATAGTTAAGATGAGAACTTCGACTCTCGCCAATAAAACCGTGCGGCCCGGCCTGATGAACTATTCGTTTTACGCCTCCAGCCGCCGCGCGCCTACGCCACCGCAACCGGCCATCCGGTTGCCTAGGTTTAAACTGGGTGCCCAGGTGTGGCCGTTAATTGTGACTCTGGCCGTAGTTGGCGGGGTTTTTATAGGGCTAAAGTCCATTAGCTCCCCATCAACAAATACCGCCAATAATTCTGCCACTTCTATGCCCCCCATAAAGCCCGCTCCAGCCACCGCGGCCATCACAACCAACCAATGCGCTGGCAACAGCTTGGCTCAGTTCATCAAGGTCAGCATTTCACAGCGTCATTTGTGGGCCTGCCAGGGTACGAAAGCGGTCTATGACTCGCCGGTCGTCACCGGTATGGAGGCCTATGCCGCCGACAAAACACCGACAGGCACCTACCAAATTGCCGATAAACAAACCAATACTACTTTAACCGGATCCGATTCCACCGGCGCTTGGAGCGATCCGGTGCACTACTGGATGCCATTTTTGAGTAACCAATACGGTGTTTACGGCTTCCACGATGCCACTTGGCGCCCCGACAGCGCCTTCGGCCACATCGATCCGAACTCTAACCAAGCCTCTCACGGCTGCGTCGAGCTACCCCTAGCCACCTCGGCCTGGCTCTACAACTGGGCCCAAGTCGGCACCACCGTCACCATTAGTACTTAATTGTCCTCTTCGGCGGTTTTGCCAGAATTTTGTCTAGCCCAAAGTTCGTCCAGGTTATCGGTAGAAACCCTTCTGGCGGCAAGCCTCAAAGGAATAAGAGATAGGGCCTTCCTGGCTTTGTGATAACCGTATCTTGCACTAAACACTGCCGTAGCCACAGCTAAGGCGCCCAAAATAGGAACCCCTCCCAGCGTGGCTATTTCACTGTAAGCATCAGGAGCCGGCGGTTGATTAGTAGTTAGCGACCAGATTTGATCTGATTTATGCTGTTGTTCTCGTAATAAGAATTGTTGAACTAAAGCCGTATCAGCTGTGAAATTTTTTCTAGGTACTATATTGCGAAGGATGCCCGGAGTATCCTTATACTCAGAAGGGAAGCCAGTAATCACCGATTGATAATTAGCGATCTGCGACGCAAGCAGGCTCTGATGACTATGTAAATTATCATATATGGCTACATCAGCTGTAACTCCAAGAGAAAGACCGACAACAGCCGCCCCTGCTTCACGATAAGAAAATCTCACTTCTGGCCAAGTAGAATTGCTAGGAGATTCATAATAGGGCATGTAGGGATTATAAAACAATATTTTACAGATATCCAAAAGCGTAATAAGGGTCGACCAATAAGGTACAATAATTTGTATGATTGTGGCGGTTATTGTTTTGGGGGTGTTGGTTGTGATTTTGGCTTTAGGGCTAGTTTTGACAATGCGCAAAAGTCCTGGGGACGCCCAGAGCTCACTAATGTTGAAGGCCGACGTGACCGAGTTAAATAAAACCGTTGGCGACCTTAAAGATAGCTTGCAGAAACAGCTGACCGAACAGATGGGCGCCAGCGCCAAACAAATGAACGTCCAGTATCAGTCCAATATTAAGATTCTGCAGGAGGTGGCCAAACAGCTGACGCGGGTGGAGGGTACCAACAAGAACGTCGGCGATATTGCTAACGAGCTGAAGACCCTGCAGAACGTATTGCAAAACCCCAAGCAGCGCGGCGTGCTGGGCGAGTATTACCTGGAGCAGATCCTCAAGAATACCTTACCGCCCGGCGCGTACCAGCTGCAGTACAAATTGGGCGAAGGGCTGATCGTGGATGCGGCGATTATTCTGGACGACAAAATTCTGCCGCTGGATTCCAAGTTTAGCTTAGAAAATTACAATCGCTTGCTGGAATCCACGCCCGAGCAGCAGCCCGAACTGGCCAAGGCCTTTAAGGAAGATTTGAAGCGCCGCATCGACGAAACCGCCAAGTACATCCTGCCAGGCAACGGTACGCTCGATCAGGCCCTGATGTTTATTCCCAGCGAGGCGATTTATTATGATCTGCTAGCCAATAAGGTCGGCCTGGGCGCTGTTAGCGGCCGCAACCTCATCCAATACGCCTCGGAAAAGAAAGTCACTATCGTTGGCCCGAGCACGCTCAGCGCCATGCTGCAAACCATTATGCAGGGCCTGCGCAGCATCGAAATCCACAAAGACACCGAGAAAATCCGCAAAAATATCGAGCAGCTCAGCAAGCACCTGATCGCACACAATAGCTACATGCAGAAGCTGGGCGTCAGCCTGGGTACCACCGTCAATCACTACAACACTACCTATAAAGAGCTCGGCAAAATCGACCGCGACGTCGTGAAAATTACCGACACAGAGCCCTCCGTCGAACCCCTCCTGCTCGACAAACCCCAACTCGACGACTAACCGGGTTCTAGGCGGCTGCATTCTCCGTTATGTAGCCGGTAGCGGCGGGGACGGGATTTGAACCCAAGGAATAACTTTGGCTATGTTAACCAGTTCCTCTATATGTAATCCTACTAAGGTATTAAACGTATGTACAAATAAGAACCTTCACCCCTAGAGACCGTATATACATTTAGCACGTACCCCAAAGAGAGCAAAGAAAAGAGCCTCTTGAGTATGGAGGCATTGGCTATATAGGTATTGTGGGAGCGCAGGCGGCTATTCATGCTTCCGGTGTTCACGCTTCTGGCATTAGCTATGCCAGTGAGGTTCCGCCGGTGGGGCGGCCGAACCAGCAGACCGACTTTCCCAATTACTCTGGCTAGGTTTTTTGCTTGAGGAGGTCGATGGCCAGGGCGGCTGTCCAGCTGAAGTTGTCGGCACCAGCCGCTTCGCCGGTTAAAGGGTCGAAATATTCGTGAAAGCCGCTGCGGTTGACCATTTCGAGCGTGCTTTCGCGCAAGGCGGCGGCGTGGTCTTTAAAGCCATAGCGCTTCAAGCCTTCGATAATCAGCCAGTTCATGTTGACCCAACTCGGCCCTTGCCAATACAGCTTAGGTTGAAACCAGAACGAGCTGGTTGGCACGCTAGGCACCGGGTAGGGCGGCCCGAATTGGTGCTCGTTTTCGAGCAGCCTCACAAGTTGCTCGGCCCGCTCTTTAGTTATGCAGCCGGCGTAGAGTGGCAACAGTGTAGCAATACTGGGTACCTTGAGCAGCCGGTGGGTAATGAAATCACGCGAGTAATACTGCCCGGAATAGGGTTCCCACAGCTCCTCGAAACTTTTTTCAGTCTTTTTCATCTGTTGTGTTAGCTCATCAGGCAACTCCTCGCGCAAGCTTCTGGCAATCTCCCGCAGATGGAAGTTGGCCCGGATGAAGATGCAGTTGAAGCTTAGGTCTTCGATGGCAAACAGAGAATGATCTAGGATTTTGTTGATATCGTAGCCTTTGCGGCGGAAACGGCGCTGCAGGTCAACCAGTGCCAGCGCTTCGATGGTAGAATAACGCTGGTCAATCGGTATCGTCTGGGTGTCCCGCCGAAAAAGATTAATTATCCGGTCAAATCGAGACCTTTTAATTAGACGGATCCACAGCGGCAAGAGATGTTCGTGCAGTTCGTTGACCCATGGCGGCGTGTTGTCTAAGCCTATCTCCCAGGGGTGGATTTGGAGCACCAGCCCTTCGCCGTGCGGATCACGCTCGCGGTAAAGCCACTGATGGTATTCCAGCAGAGCGGGGTAAATCGTGCGGTACCATAGGCGGCGCTCAGGCCAGCCCATTTTAGCGCCGATTTGGACCACGGCCTCGGCTAGCATGGGCGGCTGGGTGATACCGGTAGTTGTCACGTCGTTGGGCGCGAAGGGGCTGACCCAACTACGCCAAATGTTACGGTCGGTGCGGTAAATCGGATCATCACGGAAGATAATGTTCGGCAGCATGCCGTTGTGCCATTGACCGCGCATCAAACTGAGCACCTCCATTTTGGCACGCTCCACATCGAGATTGCGCAGGCCGATGGCGACAAAACAGCTATCCCACAGCCATTGGTGGGGGTAGAGCCCGTGCGCCGGCTGGGTGTAGTTGCCACGGTCATTCATCTCGAGCACGGCCTTAGCCCGCTCCAAAAGATCCGTCTTTGGCTGCGCCGGCTCCTCTGCCTCGTCTTGCATACGCTTAAGTATACCGCAAGCCCGTTAAGTGCTGCAGACACTGTCGAGATAGCGACGTTCGTCGCTATCTAGTGAATGATCTTAGAGGGAATAGGGCTTCAGTGAGGCTAGCGGTAGTTGGTAAAGCTTAAGGGGAAGGCGAAGTCTTGCTCGCTAAGTAGAGTAATTACAGATTGTAGATCGTCCTTGCTAGCGGCGGTAACGCGAACTTCGGTGCCTTGAATCTGAGTTTTAATTTTGGGGAATTTGTCGCGAATAACAGAGGTAATTTTCTTGGCCTTGTCTTGGTCGAGCCCTTGCTTGAACAGCACTTCCTTGCTAGCTTTCAGGTTAGACTCCGAAACCTCGCCTGACACATCCAAAACTTTTTGGCTGACGCCGCGGGTGGCCAGCTTCTTGCGCACGATTTCCAGGATGGCGTCGATCTGCCAATCGCCGTTGCCGGTCACTTTTAGGCCGGTTTTATCGCTATTCAACCATTCAAGCCCGGCGGGAGTACCCTTAAAATCGTAGCGATTAGCAATTTCGCGCTGCGCCTGGTCGAAGACATTGTTCATCTCGGCCTTATCGTAATCGCTCACTATATCGAAAGAGAAATTCGCCATACCTATATAGTACAATAAATAACAGATATGATTGATCAGAACCTTGTTGACGAGTTAAAGCGGCGGGCCAGCGAGGGCGAAAATGTTTTGCGCGCGCCGGAGTTTAGGGCGCTGTTTGACGCCATAAAGACGTTGCCGCCTGACCAGCGTGGTGCCTACGGCCAAGCAGTGAATGCTCTACGCCAGGGGCTGGACGATATCTTAAAATCTAAGCAAGATGAGACGAAGGCTTTGTCACCGATTGACATAACAGCGCCGTTTGACGCCAATACGCCGCCCGACCAGCGGCCGCAGCTGCTGCCAAGTGACAAGGGCAGCCAACACCCGCTAATGACCGAACTGTCGACCGTGCTCGACATTTTTTACCGGATGGGTTTTACGGCGATGGAATCGCGCGAAATTGACGACGACTTTCACATGTTCGGTTCGCTGAACTTCCCGGAAGATCACCCGGCCCGCGACGACTACGATACTTTCGTTACCACTCAAACCGACAAGAACGGCCAGCCGCTGATTGCGCCGGCCCACACTTCGACCATGCAAAACCGAGTGCTTAAACAATATAAAGCCGACCTGACAGCCGGTCGGCCGATCGCTGCCGTCATCCCAGGCCGCGTTTTTAGAAATGAAGACCTCGACGCCCGTCACGAGCACACTTTCTACCAGCTAGAAGGTGTTTACGTTGACAAGGGCATTAATGCCGGCCACCTGATCGCCACCCTCAAAGCCTTCCTTCAGGAGTATTACGGCAAGCAGCTTGAGGTCAAAACCAATCCTTATTACTTCCCGTTTACCGAGCCATCATTCGAGTTCATGCTTAGCTGCCCATTTTGCGATAAAAAAGGCTGCAAGGTATGCTCGTATGCCGGCTGGATTGAGCTACTGGGCTGTGGCATGATCCACCCCAATGTGCTGCACGCCGCCGGTATCGATACCAATGTTTACACCGGCTTTGCCTGGGGCGGCGGCATCGACCGCTTAGTTATGATGAAGTACGGCATCGAAGACGTGCGCCACTTCGAGTCTGCTCGCCTAGACTTCTTGAGGCAATTCTGATGAAGGTTAGTTTAAACACGATTAAAGGACTGATTGAAAAGTATCATAGTTCCGCCGATGTGACCGCGATTGGGGTGGACAAGCTGATCGAAAAGATCGGCGCCCAACTGGGTGGTGTGGACGAAGTTATTGAACTCGGCAAAAAATATGAAGGCATTGTGGTCGTCAAGGTTGCCAGCTGCGAAAAGCATCCGGACGCCGATAAATTGAGCCTTTGCCTGGTAGATGACGGCGGCGTCGTGAAAGAAGTGAAGCGTAATGCGGATGGCTATGTTCAAATTGTTTGCGGCGCGCCAAATGTACGAGCCGGCCTGCTAGCGGCTTGGATTCCACCTGGCAAAGTGGTGCCCGCCACGGCCGATAAGGATCCGTTCGTGCTGGAGGCCCGTGAAATCCGTGGGCAGGTCAGCAATGGCATGTTAGCCAGCCCGAAAGAGCTGGCGCTAGGTGATAGTCACGATGGAATTCTGGAGGTCGAGGCCGATGTGCGGCCGGGCACGCCGTTCGACGAAGTATTTGGCCTGAAAGACGAAATAGTGATCGACATCGAGAACAAAATGTTCACCCATCGGCCGGATTGCTTCGGCTTCTTGGGCATCGCCCGCGAACTGGCCGGCATTCAGGGTATGCCATACAAAAGCCCTGATTGGTACCAATCTAACCCGACTTTTCCTGCAGTCGAGGCTGCAGAATTGCCGCTAAAGATCCTAAATGAGTTGCCGGAATCGGTACCGCGCTTTACCGCCATTGTTATGAGCAACATACAAGTGGGGCCGAGTCCGATCTGGCTGCAGGTTTTTCTGGCCGAAATGGGCCAAAAATCGATCAATAACATCGTCGATTATACAAACTTTTACATGCTAGAAACTGGCCAGCCGCTGCACGCCTACGATTACGATAAGGTCAAAGCTTTGAGTGGCGGCGAAGCCAATATCGTAATACGTAACCCTAAACCGGGCGAAAAAATCAAACTTTTAAACGGCAAAGAAATTGAGCCTCGAGCTGAAGCGATTATGATTGCCACCGACAAGCAGCTGATCGGCATCGGTGGCATCATGGGCGGCAGTGAAACCGAAGTTGACGAGAGCACGAAAAACATCATTTTGGAGTGCGCCAACTTTGACATGTACTCGGTGCGGCGCACCAGCATGGAGTATGGCTTATTTACCGACGCGGTGACGCGCTTTACCAAAGGCCAATCGCCGCTGCAGAATCTAGCTGTACTGGCCAAGATTGTCGATGAAATCAAGCAACACGCAAATGGTAAGGTCGCCAGCCCAGTGATAGATGATAATCACGTCGATCAGACCGTACTTACTCGCGATTCGCTGTATCCGCCGGTGAAGCTAAGCGTCGGTTTCGTTAATGAACGGCTTGGCTTACAGCTCAAGGTCGACGAAATGAAGCGAATTCTGGAAAATGTCGAGTTCCAAGTAGATGTAAAAGGCGACGACCTAACCGTTACGGCGCCCTTCTGGCGCACCGACATCGAGTTACGCGAAGACGTGGTCGAAGAAATCGGCCGCCTTTACGGTTACGACCATTTGCCGCTGGAATTATCCAAACGCGACCTGACGCCTGTCCAAAAAGACCGATTGCTGACAATTAAAGCGCAGATCCGCGACAAACTGTCCACGGCCGGCGCCAACGAAGTGCTTACCTACAGCTTCGTCCATGGCGATCTACTAAAGAAGGTCGGCCAAGACCCGGCCAAAGCCTTCCAGATTGCCAACGCCCTCAGCCCTGACCTGCAATATTATCGAATCAGCTTAATGCCCAGCCTGCTCGACAAAGTTCATCCTAATATTAAAGCCGGTTACGACGAATTCGCCCTTTTCGAAATTGGCAAAGGCCACATCGTCGGTCAAGTTGACGATGATGGCCTGCCCAGGGAAGATGAGCTAACCGCTTTGGTAGTGGCCGCCGCCGACAAGCTCAATAAACCGGGCTCGGCCTTTTACCAAGCCAAGCAATTCCTGCAGAATCTTGCCAAAACCGAACTAATTTACAAGCCTGTACCAGAAATAATGCAGGCGTACGATATTACCAAACCATATGATATGAACCGGGCGGCTTTCGTTTACGTCGGCGAACTCTTCTTGGGCATTATCGGCGAGTTTAAACCGTCGGTTGCCCGGGCGCTCAAGCTGCCAAAGTATTGCGCCGGCTTCGAGGTAGACACCTCCGTTTTGCAAAAGGTTGTGAGCCGGACTCAATATGTGCCGCTGCCCAACTTCCCCAAAGTTATCCAAGACATCACACTTAAAGTACCGGCTAGTGTTACTTATCAGGAATTGTTCGACACCATACAGAACTCGATTGACAAGCTTAAACCGTCCAATACTTGGGTCAAGCTGGAGCCAGTTGATATTTACCAAAAAGAAGAAACCCATAAAAATATTACCCTTCGCCTGCAGATTGCCAGCTACGAGCGCACGCTAACTGATGCTGAGGTAAACAAGCTGCTCGACGCAGTCGCCGCGGCCGCTAAAGACCAGCTGAAGGCCGAGCGGATATGAAGCGGCTGAAGCTCTGGCTGGCCAGCTTGGGCTTCATAGGAGTTATGTTTCTGCCATCTGTTGCTTTGGCTGACGTCAATAACTTCACCATAACCAACTTCAAGGCCGACGAAACATTAAGCCGGGCCGATTCACACGGCGAACTACATATCGTTGAGCACATCAACGTGGCGTTTACCGACACCAACCATGGCATTTTGCGGGCTATTCCAAACAGTTACAAGGGCTATTCGTTAAAGCTGGGTGTCATTCAAGTTAGTTCCGATAGTGGTGCACCGGCCGAATACACAACCTATCAGTCAAACGGCAATACCGTGCTTAAAATTGGCGAGCCCAACCAAACTGTAACCGGGCCGCAAGAATACAACATCGACTACATACTTCACAATGTCATTAGTTTTTATAAAGATCACGACGAGCTTTACTGGGATGTAAACGGCGACCAATGGCAGGAGCCATTCGACAAGGTAAGCGTTGATTTGCATTTGCCCACCGATTTGCGGCAAGTAAAGCAGCCACTCTGCTATACGGGCAGCTTTGGCACTACGATTCAAAACTGCTCTATTAGCACTAATAATGACACGCTTTCGGCCAGCACTACCCAGCCGCTGGGGGCTGATCAGACCCTTACTTACGTGGCTGGCTTCTCGAAGGGTTATTTTCAGCCGCATAGGTGGTACGAACAGCCGTGGGTGGCCTTTGTGGCCAAGGCCCTGATTCCGTTCCTACTAATCGGTGGGGGCAGCCTAGCCTACTGGTGGCGCCGCGGCCGGGACGCCAAGGGCTCGGGCGTGATCGTGCCGCAATATGATCCGCCGGACGGACTGAAGCCGGCCGAAGTCGGTACGATAATCGACTTCAAGCTCGATAATACCGACATTACGGCCACGATTATTGATCTGGCAGTGCGGGGCTATCTTAAGATTATCGAAACTAAACACAATAAACTGCTACGCAAAGATACTCTCAGCTACACCTTTGAATTGGTTAACCCGGATTTCTCGGCGCTTGATGTCAATGAGCAACTGGTCATGAACTCGATTTTCAGCAGTCGGACGGCAGGTGAAGCGGTCGACATCTCGGTGCTTAAAAGTAAACTTTACACCACGGCCAAAACGCTTAGCGGCGTGGTAGAAGCCAAGCTGACTAGCGATGGTTACTTCAGGAGTAATCCGTTGAGTGCGGGCAGAAATGTCGGCTGGGTCTCTGGAATTCTACTAGTCGCTATTTATGTTGGCGGCCGCTACATCGGTGTGCCCGTCAGTATAGGCATCGTCTTGGGCGCCGCTGTGGCCGCTCTTTTTGCTACCAAGCTGGCCGCTCGCACTGCCAAAGGCGTAGCCGCCAAAGAGCACATCCTGGGCCTCAAAATGTACCTGGAGGTGGCCGAAAAAGACCGCCTGGCCAAGCTACAAAGCCCCGACGCGCCTTACGCCGCCAATGCCGGCGAGCCAGTCAAAACGGTCGATTTGTTCGAAAAACTGTTACCTTACGCCATGGTTCTGGGGGTCGAAAAACAGTGGGCCGGACAGTTTGAAGGCCTCTACACCCAGCCGCCAAGTTGGTACAGCGGCAATTGGACGACCTTCAACGCCCTCTATCTGGCCAGCAGTTTAAGCGACGGTATGAACGCGGCTGTGAACACGGCCTTCACGGCGCCCAGCAGTAGCGGCAGCAGCGGCTTCGGTGGCGGTGGCTTCGGTGGTGGAGGAGGTG
This sequence comes from Saccharimonadales bacterium (SeqCode), assembly GCA_036276195.1. Taxonomy (GTDB): domain Bacteria; phylum Patescibacteriota; class Saccharimonadia; order Saccharimonadales; family UBA4665; genus DATBED01. The sequence goes on from DATBED010000061.1 coordinate 10,167, forward strand.
GCGGAGGTGGAGGCGGTGGCTGGTAGCGCAGAGCGTAAAGTATGAATACTAATCCTGATGCTATCACTATACTTTGCTATGGTGATTCTAATACCCGGGGCAGCCGTCCAGACAATTGGCGAAGATACTCTGCCAATGTGCGATGGACCGGCATCCTACAGGCCGGTCTAGGACCCGAATATTATGTTATAGAAGAAGGTCGCGGCGGCCGAACAACCGATATTGACCATCCACAAGTGCCTGGTCGAAATGGTCGTTTATATTTGCAGCCATGTCTAGAAAGCCACAACCCTTTAGATATTATAATAATTATGCTTGGCACTAATGACCTTAAACAGATGTTTAAGCGTACTGCTCAAGATATTGGCCATGCACTTGAGAGTCTGCTTGATGATATTAACCTTTATGCCAAAGATCGAAATAATGATACGCCAAAAATAATCATCGTCAGCCCTGTATACATTGCAAAAAATATACTTGATACAGAAGGTGGTGAAAGATTCGGCGAGTCGGCCCATGAAAAGTCGCTTAAGCTAGCAGCAGTATATAAACAAATTGCCGACAATAGAGGCCTGATTTTTTTTGACGCCGCCCAAGTGGCTAGTGTCGGTCCAGATGGTGTCCACATTGATGAAACCGGGCACAAATCTCTGGGGCAGGCTTTGACAAAGGTTGTGGTTTCGGTCTAGAATAACTTATGCAACTGGTTACTACTCCTAGTTTGACATTCGATGATGTACTTTTAAAGCCCGGTTACGCCGGGTTTTCTCGTTCCGAGATTGATCTGACGACACAGTTGACGCGCAATATCCAGCTTAAGGTGCCGCTGGTGTCGGCACCTATGGACACAGTTACTGAAAGTGCCTTGGCCATTGCCTTAGGGCAAGCCGGCGGCATCGGTATTATCCACCGCAATTTGACTGTTAAAGACCAGGCCGCCGAAGTAACTAAGGTTAAAGCGGCGGGGCAGCTGGTGGGAGCAGCGGTTGGTTCCAGCCCCGGTTACGAGAAGCGGGTTAAGGCCCTAGTCGAGGCCGGTGTTGACGTGATCGTGGTCGATTCCGCCCACGGTTACGCCAAGTATGTCATTGAGGCGACGCAGTTTATTAAAAAGAACCATAAAATAGATGTGATCGCTGGCAATATTGCTACTACCGAAGGCGCCGAGGCGCTAATTAAGGCCGGTGCCGATGGCTTACGCGTTGGCATGGGCCCCGGCGCCATTTGCACGACGCGCATTGTGTCGGGTATGGGCGTGCCGCAGCTAACAGCCATTATCGAGTCGGCCGAGGCCGCCAAGAAAGCCGGCGTGCCAGTGATTGCCGACGGCGGCATAAATTACTTTGGTGATATTACCAAGGCACTGGCGGCTGGAGCTTCATCTGTTATGATGGGCCGTCTGTTTGCAGCTACAGAGGAAGCCCCGGGCGAAGTGGTGGAACTGACACAGGAACAGGTGCCGCATCGCTTCCAGAGTATCGTGGGCAAAGAGGCCAAGTACAAGTTCAAATCTTACCGAGGCATGGGCTCGATCGGCGCCATGGAGCGTGGTAGGCAAATCAGCAGCGAAGACGAGTTCCACGGCAAGAGCTACGGCGCCAAGAGCATGCTGGTGGCCGAAGGCGTCGAAGGTCTGGTGCCTAGCAACGGCGACTTGGCTACAGTTGCGGCGACCATGCTGGAAGGCGTAAAAAGCGGCTTTTACTACGTGGGCGCCAAAACCATTCCCGAACTGTGGGAAACGGCTGTGCTGCGCCGCATTACCCAGGCCTCTTTAACCGAGAGCCACCCGCACGACCTATTCGTGACTAATGCCGGTAACAGCTATCCTGTATAATAGGCGATAATGGGGAAAATTAATGGCACGTAAGCGTGAGCGCCTTTTTGCCGGGTTCGGCGCCATACTTTTTTTAGTGACGTCGTCGGCAGTGACTATCGCCGTGATTGTGTCGCTGGTACAGCAACACAGTTCTAATTCGAACTCCATATCCACCAACTGCCCAGCCGCTAATATATCAACCCCGCCATCTACAGGAGGAAAAACCATGTTACAAGGTACCAAACTAGCTAGCTTTACACCGGTCGCACAAGTCAGCAAGTTGCAGGAGATTGACGTGAAGCCGGGTAATGGAGCGGTTGTGCAACCCGGCGCCACCGTGACAGTTGATTATACTGGAGCCATTGCCTGCAGCGGCATTATCTTCCAGAGCTCTCTAGACTCCGGCAAACCGGTCAGCTTTCCTCTAAGTGGAGTCATTCCTGGCTGGACGCAAGGCATTCCCGGTATGAAAGTCGGCGGTACCCGCAGATTATTGATTCCCGCCAGCCTAGCTTACGGCGCCAGTCCGCCCCAAGGTTCCGGCATTCCAGCCAATGCCGACCTGGTTTTTGACGTTACCATGCACGCCGTAAAATAATCGGCCAAACTAGTAAAACGTATTAAAAACCACAATATATAGCGTATTGAAATTTGTTCGAGCACTATATATAATTTATAGGCAGCTTCAATAAAACATAATAAAAAGCTAAAAGAGGGGGACCAAATGGTCAAAAATATCACTATCTTTACTACCAACACCTGTGCCTACTGCCAGATGGTCAAGAAATACCTGGGTGCTAAGGGTATGACTTATAATGAGATTAACCTAGATGAGCACCCTCATCGCCAGGCTGAAGCCGTGACTTTGAGCGGCGCGCTGACCGTACCGGTCACCGTCGTAACCAGGCAAGACGATTCCCAAGAAGTTATTGTGGGCTATAATCTAGCTAAATTGGCCCCAGCAGTCGCCTAATGGCCGACGATACGCCCAGGCACGACGTCATTATAGTGGGCGCCGGCCCGGCGGCTCTGACAGCCGCTATCTATACCACTCGCGAAGATATTGAAACCTTGCTTTTCGAGCGGGGTGTGGTCGGCGGCTTGGCCGCCGTAACCGATAAAATCGACAATTACCCTGGCTTCCCAGATGGTGTGGAAGGGCTTAAACTAGCCGATAGTTTACAAGCCCAGGCCGAACGCTTTGGCTCGGTAATTGAGCTGGGCGAAGTGACGGCCCTTCATGATGAGGGTGACTACAAACGACTAGAAACCACCAGCGGTGACATGCTGGCCCGGGCCGTGCTGATCGCCACCGGTTCAGATTATAAAAAAGTCGGCTGCCCCGGCGAAATGGAATACTACGCCCGCGGCGTGCACTACTGCGCCACCTGCGACGGCGCCTTCTACCGCGACAAACGGCTAGTGGTGGTTGGCGGCGGCAACAGCGCCGTGCAAGAAACCATCTTCTTAACCCGCTTTGCCAGCCATATCGACCTGTTAGTGCGCTCCACCATCAAAGCCAGCGATGTTTTGCAGCACGATCTGAAGGAGTATGTTAAAAACGGCAAAGTCACTGTTCACCTGGGCACCACCACCGACGAAATTGTTGGCGAAAACAACTCAGTCATCAAGGTTATCGGCACTAAGGACGGTCAAAAAGTAGAATTTCCAACCGATGGCGTGTTCGTATTCGTCGGCCTGATGCCCAATTCGCAATTCCTAAAGGAAACCCCTGTTAAACTAGACGAAATCGGCTTTGTGCTGACCGATCCAGATCTGCACACCAGCATGAAGGGAGTCTTTGCGGCCGGCGACATCCGCAGCGGTGCCACCATGCAAATCGCCAGCGCCGCCGGCGAAGGCGCCACCGCCGCCCTCAAAATTCGCGAATACCTCGAAGGCCGCTCCCACCCCATCCAAAACTAAATGCGCTCATAGTTGGGGAACTCGTCGCTGACGATTTGACGCTTTTCCAGACCAGCTTTGTGCAGGTCTTGGGCCAGTTTTTGGATCATTACCTCTGGGCCTGACACGTAAACTAGGGTATCTTCAGTTGGTTTTTCCAGGCCAAGAATTATCTCTGCGCTGAGGATCCCGCGCTCGCCACCCCAAGCGGCCGAAGGGTCGCTGACCACCACCGTCGGCTGTACGCCGGATTTGTCAAAAGTACTCTGAAAAATAATCTCGTCTTCGGTACGTACGCCGTAAAGCAATCTGATGGGCCGCACTTCTTTGGTAGCGGCCAGCCACTCCAAAATACTGTGAAACGGCGTAATACCGATACCGCCAGCTACGAAAACCAGCGGTGTCTGGATTAGCTTGGGCAGCACAAAGTCACCGAACGGGCCGTTTATATTCAGCACCTTGCCCGGTTCAAGTTTAAAAAGAGCCTTTTTAAAGGAGCTACTTTTATTGCCAGCAAATTTGGTTGTAATCGTCAAAAAGTCAGCCAGTGGCGAAGAAGACAGCGTGAACCAGCGCTTCTGACCACGCTCATCGGGGTTCTTGTGCGGCAGCGACAGCTCAATGTATTGCCCAGCTGTATATTCGAATGCCGCCTCCGCTTTAAAATAAAAAGTCCGGATATTGTCCGCTTCGGCCGCAGAATGGTCAAAAATCACCTTCATGCAACCATTTTAACAAATTACCGCTTCTCGAACCGGTCAGGGAAGTCGGTCACGATGCCGTATAAGCCATATTGTTCCCACCGCTTGGCTTTAACAGGATCATTGATCGTATAGGCGTACAGCTGATAACCATTCCTGGAAATCGCTTTTATGAAACCAAACCACAAGAACTGTTGTTTCATCGTTAAACTTTTAGTGTGCATACGGCGTGCCCTTGACGTCGCTCTAACACCGGAGAATCTTTCCAAAATATTAATGTGCACATCCGGCAACGCCCTATGCAGCTTTTTTAAGGTTATATAACTGAATGAGCGCAGAGTCATATCGCTAAGCTTCCAACCATGTTTAAAACTGTCGCGGATGAGGCTGATAATAGGCTTGGTATCGACCCAGGTTTTGACCTCTATAAACAAAGGAGTTCCCTTAGGAATGGCCTGAAGAACCTCATCGAAAGTCGTTAAGTCCGGCTTATGCTTTTTAAGAGTTCTGTAGTCGGCCGAGCGAATAAAAAACCGTTTACCGGAGGAGTCAACTACGCTTTGGTTATGGTGCAATACCACTATCTTATCTTTAGTTACACGCAAATCGAACTCTAAGGCATCCACATGGTGTTCGAGGCCTTTCTTGAGCCCGGCGATGGTGTTTTCGGGGGCGAGGCCGCGGGCGCCGCGGTGGCCGACTATTTTCATATTCATAGTGTACAATAATTCTTAAGAATAACAGGAGCAGACATGCCTGACTTTAACCAAGTTTTAGATACCGGTGATTACCAAAACGGCACAGTTAACACCGTGGTGGAGATTCCGGAAGGCTCCATTTTGAAGATTGAGTGGGACCGTCGGCGAGCCACTTTTATGCTCGACCGCGTCGAGCCTGGCATTTTTGCCAAACCTTGCAGCTACGGCTTCATTCCTCAGACTTTAGATGATGACGGCGATGAGCTCGACACTCTAATTGTTTGCGATGAACCGTTGCCCACCGGCATCTGGCTGGAGGCCAAGATCCTAGGAGTGATGAACTTTGAAGATGATGGCGAAATGGACTACAAAATTGTCGTGAGGGCAGCCGACGACCGCAATGATGGCGACTGGCTGAACACTCTAGACGACCTAGGCGAGCGCTGGAAAGAGATAGTGACCCACCACTTTACGCACTACAAAGATCTGAAGAAGCCGGGCAGCACTAAAGTGCTCGGTTGGGGCGATGCCGAAGCGGCCAAAAAAATCATCGCCGAATGCATTGAGCGTTACCAAAAGCAGTGAAAAAGCGGATCCCCAATGACGCCGTTTTGGTACCCGATAGCGCAGAGCTAAAATTTAAGGGCCTGATTTTTGACGTTTACCAATGGCCGCAGCGGCTTTTTGACGGCTCCGAGCACGCCTTTGAGATGCTTAAGCGAACAGATACAGCTAGTGTTATTTGCGTGGTGGACGGCAAAATTTTGGTGGTCGACGATGAACAGCCACATCTGGGAGCGCGCAAGAGCTTTCCCGGTGGCCGGGTCGACGCCGAAGATGAGTCGATTGAAGCCGCGGCCAAGCGCGAAATCAGGGAAGAAACCGGTTATAGCTTCCAAAATTGGCGGCTGATTAAGGTGCGCCAGCCTTACCGCAAAATCGAGTGGTTCGTCTATGTCTTCGTGGCGTGGGAGCCGACCGGCCAACGCGAACCGGCTCTCGACGCCGGCGAAAAAATCGAAGTATCAGCGGTCAGCTTCACCGACTTAAAGTGGATGGTTATGGACGATGAGGGCTATCTGGGAGAGAGTCGAGATGTTCTAAGGGACCTAGAAAATATAGATGACCTTTTGGCTCTACCAGAATTTACCGGCCACGAAGTTGACCGCTAAAGCGCTTTCTTTTAAAATTTAGGCATAAACGTTAAAATAAATAGTATAAACAAGGAATCAACATGAAAACACGGGTGGCAATTAATGGTTTCGGCAGAATTGGTCGTAATGCTTTTAAGGTAGCATTTGAGCGGGATGACCTGGAAATCGTGGCGATCAATGATCTAACAATTCCTGAAACTCTGGCACATCTATTGAAGCACGATACTAACTACGGTGCTTATGGTAAAGAAGTTGGTTTTGACGACAAGGGCATCATTGTAGATGGCCAGCATATCCCGATTTTTGCCGAAAAAGACCCAGCCGCGCTGCCCTGGAAAGACCTTCAAGTCGATGTTGTGATCGAGTCGACCGGTTTCTTTGTGGATCCGTCTAAAGCCAAGGCTCACATCGACGCTGGCGCCAAAAAAGTGGTTTTGAGTGCGCCGGCCAAGGGCGACGGCGCCGCCACCATTGTGCTGGGCGTGAATGAGGACAAGCTGGAAGAAGCCGGCGATGTTATCAGCAACGCCTCTTGTACGACCAACTGCATTACTCCTGTGGCAGCCGTAGTTGAGGCCAATTTTGGTATTGAAAAGGCCATGATGACCACCGTGCACAGCTACACCGCCAGCCAGGCGCTGCAAGATGGCCCAGCCGCCAAAGATAAGCGCGAGATGCGTAACGCCGCCGAGAACATCGTGCCGACCACCACTGGGGCCAGTAAAGCCGCCGCCCTGGCTATGCCGGCTCTACAGGGCATCTTTGGGGGGTTAAGTGTGCGGGTTCCCACCCCTGTCGTCTCCTTAAGTGATTTTGTTATTATCACCAAACGGGCTGTTTCTGTCGAAGAAGTGAACGAGGTCTTTAAAAAAGCCGCCAAAGAACCTTACTACCAAGGTATCCTCGATGTGACTGAAGAAGAGTTGGTCAGCAGCGATTTCATCGGCAATAGCCACTCAGCCATTGTGGATCTTAAATTGACCGCCGTTGTGGGCGGCAACATGCTTAAAGTAGTCGCCTGGTACGACAACGAATGGGGCTATTCCAACAGATTGGTCGAAGTCGTGGCCGACACCGGACGCCTATTGCACGCCGACAAATAAGCCACGCAGCCCACTGTGATTTTTATAGCATATAAAGCATATTCCCCATCTGTTTCTATATAACGTATTTGTTATAATTGTCTATCTGTTTAATTATGCATAGTAAGGCATAAAACATACAGTGGTTAAAGACGTAGTGAGTGTGTAGAAGATTATGCAAACAGTACAATGCTAGAGTGGTAATATACATATATGAAGATTGCCGTCACGACTGATCACGCCGGCTTTGAAGCTCTCAAAAAATTGGAAATCTATTTGCGCGACCTAGGGCATGAAACAGTAGATTTTGGGCCGCAAGAGTTCAACATGCAAGACGATTATCCAGATTTTATGTTTCCGGCGGCCCGGGCCGTGGCTGGTGGTGACTGCGAGAAGGGCATAATCTTGGGCGGCAGCGGCCAAGGCGAGGCCATGGCCGCCAATCGCATAAAAGGCGTCCGCTGCGCCGTTTTTTACGGTCCGGCCATTGCTAAGTCTGCGGTCGACGCCCACGGTAACCTTAGCGATGACCCTTACGAGATCGTCAAACTGTCGCGCCAGCACAACGACGCCAATGTGCTTAGCCTATCTGGTCGCTTCCTAAGCGTCGAACAGATGCAACAAGCCATTCGAATTTGGCTGGAAACACCATTTAGTAACGAAGATCGCCACCTGCGCCGTATTCGCAAACTCGACGAGCTCGCCTGATGGTTGCCATTTGCCCGACGGTAACGGCTTTTGACCCGCATGAGTACCGTACCCAGATGGAGAAGCTGGCGTCTTTTGCTTCGCGCGTACATATTGACCTGATGGATGGCCAGTTCGCGCCGACCAAGTCGCCCGATCTGACGAATATCTGGTGGCCACATGAACTGACTGCCGATATTCACCTGATGTACCAGGAACCAATGGATTATATCGACCAGCTAATCAAACTCAAGCCGCATTTGGTGGTGATCCATAATGAAGCCCACGTGCACCACATGGAGTTCGCTGCCCGGCTGCACGCCCATGACATAGAGGCCGGCCTGGCTATTCTGGCCGACACGCCGGTTGAGTACGCCGAACAGATCATGCACAGCTTTGACCATGTGCTGATTTTTAGCGGCAAACTAGGCTACCACGGTGGCCAAGCCGATCTGGGGCTGCTCGATAAGGTGCACAAAGTGCGCGCCCATCACCCGGACGCCGAAATTGGCTGGGACGGCGGTATTAACGACCAAAATGCCCGGCAATTGGTTGAGGCCGGAGTCACCGTCTTAAACGTCGGCGGCTTCATCGCCAAAGCTCCTGACCCCAAAGAGGCTTATGCTAAACTGAAAGAGTTAATCGAAGACTGAGGATGCAGAAATTACCGCTGGAGCGACTGGAAACGATTGCCAACGACATCCGTGAGGATATTATTCGGATGTTGGAGCACGCCGGCAGCGGCCATAGCGCTGGTCCGCTCGGCTTGGCCGACATCTTTACGGCACTTTATTTTGATGTAATGAAGCACGATCCCAAAAATCCTGACTGGGAAGATCGCGACATCCTGCTGTTATCTAACGGCCACTGCGTGCCGGTGCGTTACGCCACCATGGCCCACGCCGGCTACTTCGACAAAAAAGAGCTAATGACCCTGCGCCAGCTGGGCTCGCGTCTGCAAGGCCACCCAGAAAGGACTAAGCTGCCCGGCCTAGAGAACACCAGCGGCCCCCTCGGCTGCGGCCTGAGCCAAGCCTGCGGCATGACGCTGGCCATGCGTATGAACCAACAGCATCACCGCTGGGTCTACGTGGTGATGGGCGATGGCGAGCAAGACGAAGGCAACGTTTGGGAGGCCGCCATGCTGGCCAGCAAGTACAACCTGAATAACATCATTGCCATTACCGATCGCAATAACATCCAGATTGACGGGCCAACCGAGTCGGTCATGCCGCTCGAAGACTTCAAAGCCAAATGGCTGGCTTTTGGCTGGCACGTGCTAGAGATCGATGGCAACGACATCGAAGCGGTCATCGACGCCTGCGCCATGGGCCGCTCTATCGTTGAAAAGCCGGTCATGATTATCGCCCACACCATTCCGGGTAAGGGCGTTGACTTTATGGAATACGACTTCCACTGGCACGGCATTCCGCCCAACCACGAGCAGGCTGTCAAAGCCCTGCATGAACTACGAACTCTCGGCGGCAAAATCCGGAGCGAACATGAATAATTTGGTTGATCTAAGTGGAAAGTTGGAGCAGGAGGCGATTCGGAAGGGATTCGGGCGGGGGCTTTTGGAAGCGGGGAAGCGTGATGAGAACGTGGTGGCGGCCTGCGCCGACCTAACCGGCTCGGTGGCGATGGACCTGTTTGCCAAGGAGTTCCCGCAACGCTTTGTGGAGGTTGGCGTGGCCGAACAGAATCTGGTGACAGTCGGTTCCGGCCTGGCGGCCATGGGTAAGATTCCATTCGTTTCGAGCTATGCGGCCTTCAGCCCCGGCCGCAACTGGGAACAAATCCGTACTACTATCTGTTTAAATGACCGGCCGGTTAAAATCATCGGTTCGCATGCCGGCGTTAGCGTCGGCCCAGATGGCGCAACTCATCAAATGCTGGAAGACGTGGCGCTGATGCGCGTGTTGCCAAATATGGTAGTAATAGCGCCCTGTGATTCTGCTGAAGCCGAGAAAGCGACGCTAGCAATGGCTCAAGATTCGCGGCCTAATTACATGCGCTTGGCCCGGGAGGCCACGCCGGTGTTTACGACTGCCGACACTCCTTTCGAGCTGGGCCAGGCCTATGTCTTCAAAGAGGGCACCGACATCTCTCTAATTGCCACCGGTACTATGACCTACCATGCGCTGGTAGCGGCCGCTGAACTCGATAAAGATGGCATTAAAGCTGAAGTCGTTCATGTACCAACCATTAAACCGCTCGATGCTGAAACTATCCTTAAAAGCGTCCGTAAAACTGGGGCTGTAGTGACCGCCGAAGAAGGTCAGGTGATTGGCGGCCTCGGGGGGGCGATTGCCGAGTTATTGGGCGAGAATCAT
>DATBED010000062.1:0-28858 GCA_036276195.1 Saccharimonadales bacterium (SeqCode)
AACCAAGACGCTGACGCACCGCATTGCTTACTTAATTGCCACCAATCGGGCGACGCCGTTCAACATTTTAGCAGTGACGTTTACCAATAAAGCCGCTAAAGAAATGCGCCAGCGGGTGGCGCGGTTGCTGGGCGAAAACCCCGATAACCGCGGTTTCATGCCTTTTATGGGTACCTTTCATGGCATTTGTGTGCGCTTGCTGCGTCAGGATGGCGAGGCGATTGGCGTACCGCGCAGCTTCGTGATTTTCGACGAATCCGACCGTCAGGCCGCCGTCAAACAAGTGTCGAAACAGTTGATGATAGATGAAAAGGCTTTTCCGGCCCGGGCGCTGGCCAGCCTAATCAGCAGTGCTAAGAACGACATGATTTTGCCGCAAGAGTATGCTGGTATAGCCACTAGCCCCAGCCAACAGATGGCCGCTAAGGTTTACCCATTATACGAGCAGGTGCTTAAACAAGCTTCGGCGCTGGATTTCGACGATTTGATTAACCGAACCGTGCAAATGCTGGAAGCTAATTCGGCACTGCGTGATAAGTGGCGTAGGCAGTTTAAGTACGTCATGATTGATGAATATCAAGATACGAATGCCGCTCAGTATAAATTAGTTAACTTGTTAACTAATGACCAAAAAAACATTGCCGTGGTTGGTGATGACTGGCAGTGCCTAGTCCCGGGCAGTCTTGTTGAAACAAGAGACGGACTTAAAAAAATCGAAGACATAACCAAGGGAGAGGAAGTCAGGTCGGCTAGCGGTTACAGCAAAACCGGCTATTTTAAAGTCTCGCGACCGAAAAAATTTAAATATACTGGTGAAGTTGTCCAAATTAAAACTGCTTCAGGTAAGGAACTTATATGCACGCCCAACCATCTTCTTTTTGCCAGATGGGGAAAAACTGATTCGTTCTTTGTCTATTTGATGTACTCGCGAATCAAAGGTTATCGGATCGGGTTGGCCAAAGGTACTAGGTTTGACGGTAAGAAAGACGATATAGGTTTGCGAGTGCGAGCAAATCAAGAGAGAGCAGACCGGATGTGGGTCATAAAAGTTTGTGAAAATCGTGAGGAGGCTACATATTTCGAAGCGCTTTTTGCCTATAAATATGGGATACCGATGCTAGTTTTTCAGGCGTATGCCAATAGGTCGATGGTGCTTAGCCAGCAGTCTATAGACGCGATTTATAAAGAGATTAATACTGAAGAAAGAGCTGAAAAATTGATGCGGGACCAAGGGTTGCTATTTGATTACCCCCACTTTCTACCTCAAGCAACTAGCAGAAATGACATCAAAAGGGTCAATGTGAACGTTGTCTTATTTGGCGATAAGCGAGTTGGAGTTCAGAATAATTGGTCAGCAAGCAGGATTTCTGTTAATACGACCCAACGGCAAGATCTGCAAGTTTTCGAAGAATTAGGCTACACGGTACGAACTGGCCGGGCCGGAACATTTCGGAGCGAAATCCAGATGCTGGATTATGGAAAAATCGAAGCTGCCCTGGAGAGCATAAAACAAGAAAGTACTGGCGGGATACAGGTTAGTAAATATACGTTCATGACCGACAAGAAGTTCCTGTTTATGCTGGCCGGACAAATCCACCCCAGCATGATGCTCCCTATAGTAGAGGACGGTTTGGTAATTGAAGACAGGGTCGTCGCTGTTACCAAAAAGCCCTACGCCGGCTTGGTGTATGACCTTGATGTTGAAAAAGTCCACAATTACGTTGCTTCCGGAGTAGCGGTTCATAACTCTATTTATTCGTGGCGAGGCGCTGATTTTCGCAATATCTTGAAATTTGAATCTGATTTCCCGGGCTGCACTATCATTAAACTCGAGCAAAATTATCGCAGTACTAAAAACATATTGGATGCCGCCCACGCTGTTATTACTAAAAATGCTCAACGTTCTGACAAACAACTGTGGACCGACGCCGGCGATGGTTTACCGGTACAAATAGTCCAAGTTGGCAACGAGCGAGCCGAAGGTGAGGCCATTATACGCCGGGTGCGCAACGGTGTCGATAGCGGCCGCCGGCACCACCACAATTACGCCGTGCTATACCGCACCAATGCCCAAAGCCGCTCCATTGAAGAAGCCTTTGTGCACTACGGTGTACCTTACCGCGTGGTTGGTGGCGTCCGCTTTTATGACCGCAAAGAAATCAAAGACATTATGGCTTACTTAAGGGTGATTTTTCAGCCGGAAGATCGGGTAAGTCTGGAGCGGATTGTTAACGTGCCTACTCGCGGGCTAGGCTCAGTCAGCCTACAGAAGTTTTTCGCTTGGCAACAGACAGAGGGCTTAAGCTTGGCCAATGCTTTACTGCGGGTTGGTGAGTGCGACGAGCTGACGCCCAAGGCCCGTCAATCGCTGGGCGAGCTGGGCGACATACTTAACTCGTTAAGGATCGCTAATGAAACGGCCACTGTCGCTGGTCTGATTGATTCACTGCTGCGGCGTATCGATTACTTGCATTACTTAAATGACGGCACGCTACAGGGCGAGGCTCGCCAAGAAAACGTTAAGGAACTACTAAGCGTGGCCCACGAATACCAAGATGCCGGATTAGCCGGTTTTCTAGAAGAAGTCGCCTTGGTTAGCGACCTCGACAGCGCCGACTTCACTAATGATGCCGTGACTCTGATGACCCTGCACGCCGCCAAGGGACTGGAGTTCCCGGTGGTCTTTATGAGTGGTATGGAGGAATCAATCTTCCCTCACTCCCGCGCCCTGTACGATCAGAATGAAATGGAAGAAGAACGCCGCCTCTGTTATGTCGGCATGACGCGGGCCAAAGAAGAGCTGTATCTGACGCACGCCTCGAGCCGCCTGCTTTATGGTGGTGTGCAGCACAACCCTCCTTCTAGGTTCCTCTCTGAAATAGACGGCGAGCTAGCCGGCTACGAAACAAATTCCGAGACTTCCCCTCAAGACATATTGACGTCCGCTCGAATGCCGTTGGCGGAAAGCGCGGAACTGGTCAGCGAGCCCAGGTATGTTCCTGACCTAAATGAGGGAGATGGGGTGCGGCATCAGATCTTTGGCCTGGGAACGGTTATGGAAGTAGAAGGTGACACAGCGGTGATTTACTTCAAAGGCAAGGGCGCGCGCAAACTTAACATTAGCTTTGCTCCCCTCGAAAAACTCTAGCTAACTGTCGCGGCACCGCTGTTTTTGCTACAATTAGACATCTGATATGCGTAGAAAATGGCAGAGATTGAAACTAAGATTTGAACGTTTCCGCCGAGTTCGGCTGCCACGGCGAGTCAAAAAGGTTAAAAAAGCCAGTCGCCAGCCTTACGCTGTACCGGTTATTACCTTTAGTGTATTGATAGTAATCACGGCTATTGCCGCCTTAGTGGTGAGTAGCCATTCCACGCCTCAATCGAGTGCCTATGTCGTGATTGTGTCACACGACGGCGCCCATCAGGTGGTGCCGAGCCGAGAACCAACGGTCGGCACGCTCATAGCTAAACTGCATATTCGTTTGTATCAGGGAGATGTAGTCGAGCCCAGTCTAAGCGCACACATCGACCAAGACAAGTTCCGTATTAACATTTACAGGGCCCGCCCGGTAGAAATTGTGGAAGGTCAACAGAAGACTTTTACCTTTAGTGCTGCGACTACGCCTCGAGCCATTGCCGCCCAGGCTGGTATTAGTACCTACCCCGAAGACGAGTTAACAACCACACCGGTCGATAGTTTTACGGCCCAGGAGGCCGTTGGCAAAGTGGTAAATATCAAGCCGTCGGTGCCAATTAGCCTGATCCTTTACGGCACACCGATTGTGACGCGTACCCATTCCGATACGGTCGCTGAAATGCTGAAAGAGAAGAATATTGTGCTTCGGAATGGCGATACAGTGCAACCTGACGCTACTACGCTGATTACACCTAACCAACAGATTTTTATCTTACATGCCGGCACCAAGATTGTCACCGATACCCAACCGATTCCGGCGCCGGTCCAGACCATTAATGATCCTACTCTAACGGTTGGGACTAGCGCGGTGCGCCAGCAGGGCGCAAACGGTGTTTTGCTAATAACTTTCCAGCTTGATGAAAAGACCGGTGCCCGGATTCAGCTGCAATCCGTACAGTTGCAGCCCCCGGTAACGGAAATTGTAGCTCATGGCACAGCGCCCGTGCCGCAAAGCAGTAACCTGTCGACTTGGCTGCTCAAACTGCGTGCTTGCGAATCCGGCGGCAACTACGCCGATAATACTGGCAATGGTTATTACGGCGCCTACCAATTCTCGCTAGGTACATGGGAGCGGCTGGGCTATAGTGGCCTGCCCAGCAGCGCTCCGCCATCTACGCAAGATCAGGCCATTGTGCAAAACACTAACCGCTCAGGTGGCGGTATAGCCAGCCAGAACCCCGGCTGTTACTACAAAACGGGCATCTCGGCCTTCCCGCCGAGCCAGTAAGATGAGCGAATCGCCCTTAGCTAAAAAATCTCTGGGCCAGCATTGGTTATCTGACCCGGCCAGCCTCCAAGCCATGTGCGATGCCGCCGACATCGATAAAGAAGATGTGGTTCTGGAAATCGGGCCCGGCCTGGGTACGCTAACCGAGCTTTTAGTAAAACAAGCTAAACAGGTCATAGCTGTGGAATTCGACTCTATTTTAGCCGCAAACTTGCCCCACCGCGTACCGGCCGCCAACCTTCAAGTTGTTTCGCAAGACATCATGGCTTTCGACTTCAGCGACTTGCCACCAGATTACAAGATCGTTGCCAATATTCCATACTACTTAACCAGCAACTTAATTCGCATGATTAGCGAGGCCCAAAACCGGCCCAAAACAGCCGCTTTATTGGTGCAAAAAGAGGTTGCCGAGAGGGTAGCGGCTAAACCAGGCGCCATGTCGTTACTTAGTATCACAGCCCAATTTTATTGGCAAGCTAGCCTAGGCCAAATCGTGCCGGCTAAGCTATTTACGCCCTCACCTAAAGTCGACTCCCAAATTCTAATTTTACGAAGACTAGATAAGACCGTCTTTCCAGACGTTAAGCCGCAGGATTTCTTCCGTCTGACCAAAGCTGGCTTCAGCCAGCGCCGTAAAACCCTGCTTAACTCCTTGAGCGGCGGACTCAATGTCAGCCGAGACGAAGCTAAAGCTTTGTGCGAACGAGCCTTCATAGATTGTGCCCTCCGGCCCCAGACCTTAAGCCTGGAAGAATGGCGCCAACTTTACTTGGCCCAAACCTTTAACGCTTGACGTGTTAAGTATTAAACGATTACACTCGTAATATGGGGCCAACCAATAATCTTAACTATCTGTTAAACCATGTCGCGGCTGTCACTAGCAAGCAGTCCGACCAAATATTGCATGAGCAACTGGACATCGGCCTTAGCCAGTACCGAATTTTAATGGTGCTAGAGTGGAATCCGCGTATCGGCCAAAAGGCCATCGCCACTTCGCTTGGCCAAACCGAGGCCAGCATCAGCCGCCAGATCAAGTTATTGCAAAAGAAGGGCCTACTAGCCTCGCGCCAAGACCCGCACAATAAGCGCAAACATATCACGGCTCCCACGCCACTGGGAATGCAAGTTACCGAAGCGGCTACCAACATCTTACGCCGTAGCTTTGGGCCAGACTTCGCCAGCCTGGGCGAAGACCACCTGATGCAACTTATCACTAACCTGCAGCAGCTCCATAAGATTGTCTGCCGGTCGGGCAAGCTTGGCGCCTGCGACCACCAGCTCGGCCTCTAAAGCACTAGTATTTCTTAACCAGAGGGTGTATAATAACAGATTACGGGGCTGAATTTTAAGCTCGACGTTGGACTTTATCGGTTAGATCAGCAGGTCGCTTGTCAGCGTATAGACACACTCAATAGATGCAAATCCTTTGAAAAAGTTAGCTAGTCTGTTTCAGCCTAAGCTAACCCCAGCTTTTAGCTTCGCCTAAAAGCAATGCCTGATACGACCCAGATAGTTGAAAGGCATTTCATATCTTCTGGACGCTCGTGTTGAATTGTCCGAGCAACGCGCTAAGATCAGGACTGCCGCAGCCAGTTTTTTGTTCGTTTTAAGCTGACTGCCTAAGACATTTAAGCGGACTATGCCTGTAGAAGACTAACCAGATGAACCGGCGGACGCGGGGGCAGTACCCGCCAGCTCCTCCAAATGAGCATTATCGACATTCGATAGTGCTTTTTTGTTACCCGGAGCTTATGCTTTGACATGCTTACAAAATATGACAGTATAGGGCCGTGAGTTTACACTTCGATGCAAGAGAATTGCCAGCGCAAGATTTACCTAATTTTGAGTCGTCTCCTGAAGCAAGTCGTATTAAAGTTCAAGCTGCAACATCTGTAGGCTTTGGGGCCCTATCCTGCGGTGCATTGCTGGCTATGTATGGGTCTAGCAAAGCCGGAAGCTTATCAAGCGCGCCAATAAATTCGAATTGGCGCTACAGAGACACGCTCAAAATGTGTGCCGTAGGTTCTCTTGGTTGCGAAACCGCAGCATGGGTA
Organism: Saccharimonadales bacterium (SeqCode); assembly: GCA_036276195.1. Taxonomy (GTDB): domain Bacteria; phylum Patescibacteriota; class Saccharimonadia; order Saccharimonadales; family UBA4665; genus DATBED01. The sequence continues at coordinate 6,482 of DATBED010000062.1, forward strand.
TTAGAAAAGTTTGGTGTCAGGGTGGGTAACTCGGGAACTGAAGAAATAAAAAACATGATAGAGTCTCGTCCCAATTTGGCGGCAGTTTTAGTTGTAGGCGTTACGCCCGTTTTTGAGGAGGCTATAAATAGACTACTTCCGTCAGCAATCGCTGATAGAGTAATGCCATCAAAAAGAAACTCTAATCGATGGCCTCTCGGCATAGCTTCTTCGTTGGTCTTTGCAGCAATGCATGGCTTTGAGAATAATAGCGGTCGCAAAATCAACCCGGCCCCCCTTGCCGTTGCTGGCTTATCGGCTTGGTATATACAAAGACAAGGAGGATATAAACATGCAGTTATAGACCATGCGCTTAACAATGCATTCTTTATCTATGTTTATATGACAGGACATCGAAGTCCTAACTTTGAAAGTAAGTAAGGACTAAGATATATCGCCATCGCCCCAGTTCTGGCTCAACTTGGGGCCAATTCTTTGTTTCGGGCTCCTCCAAATGAGCATTAGAGATATTTTCTAGTGCTCATTTGTTGTCTTTTAGCCTAGTTAGGCTTATGCTTAAAGCAAACTTAGTAACAAGGATTATTCGGATGGGCAAACTCCGTAGAAATGAAACAGGTTTTGGGGCGATTGAGGTATTACTGGCACTTATTTTTGTGGCAATCGTAGCCTTTCATAGGGATCTATGTCGCACACAACCGCAGCAATAAGCCTGCAGCCAGTACGACTACTAGTACAACTACAACGCCAACAACGACGACATCCAAGCCACACACCGCTCAAGAAGCGGTTGCTTTTGTACAAAAGACGTATGATGACTACCTGACGGCCCTAAATAATGCCAACAACGCCACTTCAAATACTCAGCCAGTGGCACAGGTAGGATTGTCAGCCGTGAAAGATAATCTATCATCTGATCTGTACGCAAAAGCCGCCGCTGTTACTCAAGCAACTCCTTTTAGCTGTACCGCACAGTTTGTAGCCGACAAATACACGGCTTCACTGTCCTCAAGCAATAAGACCAGTGCGGTTGTAGCGGTTTCTATTTCAAACGGTGGTGGCCAGAGTACTGACGGCATGAAGACCACAGTAGATTTGACCACCCTTAAAATAACGTCTGTTACTTGCCCAAGTTAATACCGCATAAGTAGGTGAATACTACTAGTGCTTTTTTGTTGGTGGGGTTTGGTATGATTGAGGCATGGATGCCGCTATTACAGTTAGCAACTTGTCGGTTACGCTGGGCGGCCAGGTTCAGGCGCTCAAAAACGTTAGCCTAGAGTTGCCAACAGGCAAAATCACTGGTTTTATCGGGCCGAGTGGGGCGGGGAAGACTACGCTCATTCGTAGTATTGTTGGTGGTTTGGCAATTCCTCGTGGGAGTGTTTCGGTTCTAGGCATGCCGGCCGGTTCGGCTAAGTTGCGGGAGCAGGTGAGCTATATGAGCCAGGAGCTGTCAATTTACCTAGATCTAACCGTTCGCGAGAACCTGAAATATTTTGTGATTATGTCTGGGCAGCCGCGGAGTAAGTCCGGCGCTATTATTAATGACATTTTGAAGACGGTTGATTTAAATGATAGGGCCGACGTGCTGGCGCTCAACTTGTCTGGCGGGCAAAAGCAGCGCTTGTCGCTGGCCGTAGCGCTGATTGGCTCGCCTAAACTGATGGTGCTGGATGAGCCAACGGTGGGGCTCGATCCGGTGCTGCGTGAGAAGTTGTGGCAGTTATTTAACAAGTTAAGTGAGCAGGGAATCACGCTGATTATTGCCAGTCATTCCATGGATGAGGCTTCGCGTTGTGATGACCTGGTGCTGATTCGGGAGGGGAAGGTTATTGCCCACAGTTCGCCAGCAGACTTAATCAAACACACTAAAACCGAGTCGGTCGAGCAGAGCTTTTTGAAGCTGGCCAGAGGTTCAGAATGAGCCTAGTTAAAACCATGGCTACGGCCGGTCGAGTGCTGACGCAGTTGCGGCACGATCCGCGTACTCTGGCTATGTTGTTCGTAGTGCCACCAGTGCTGCTGACGCTTTTAAAGTACGTCTTTAATGGCAACCAGGTGGTGTTCGATAACCTGGCGCCGATGTTGCTGGGCATCTTTCCGATGATATTGATGTTCTTGGTGACATCAATCGCTACTCTACGCGAACGCCGCAGCGGCACGTTGGCCCGCCTTATGACTATGCCAATGGGCAAGCTAGATTTCATCTTGGGCTATGCTTTGGCTTTTTCTTTAGTAGCTTTCGTGCAGGCCTGCATTACCAGTTTTGTGATGCTCGGGTTGCTCAATGTAACGGTTTTAGGCGGCACGCTGGCCACACTGGTTGGCGCCTTGGCAGCTGCTTTTTTGGGCACCTCGCTCGGCTTGTTCGTCAGCGCTTTTGCCAGTAGTGAGTTCCAAGCGGTGCAGTTTATGCCGGCCTTCTTATTCCCTCAACTGCTAACCTGTGGCCTTTTTGTGCCGCGGGATCAAATGGCTCGGGTATTACAGTGGTTTGCCGATGTTATGCCATTGACCTATAGCGTGGACGCCATGAAGCAGGTGACTGCACATTCTGACTGGACGCCAACGCACACTAAAGATTTACTGATTATTATTGTGTATGCCCTAGCTGCTTTGGCGCTCGGTTCTATTACCATCCGTCGCCAACAAAAATCCTAAGGCTGAAGAGCGGGGTTCAAAATTTTCTGGCCGGAAGCAATTTCAGAGATTTCGTTAGCATCGAGCCAGCGAAAAGGGCAGTGCTCGCAGGAGTCGATTATGACTCCGCTGTCTTCAAAATCAACTTCAATCATTGGGTTTTTACAGTTGGGGCAAACTAGTGGATCGTGTTTCTGGGTTTTAGTAGGGTCGGCTTGAAAGGTGAATTCTCGGTGACGTAGACCCCTTAAATCTTTGGCGTTTAATAATATGCCGTGGCCGCCAGGACAGGCTTGAGTGGAGTTTTCGTCTGACATAACCATAGTCTGTTGGCAGAGCGGGCACTTAAGCGGAGGCCCGTCGTATTCACCATAGGCGGCTTCATGCTTTACTGTCGGTGCACCAGACTCGCCCGGTAATAAAGCCGGCTTGATTTGCTCGGTAAACTTTTGTCCTTCTTCTATGATGTTTTCGCCTTGCTGGTCGCTAGCAATCACAAAGTAGAGTTCAGAGCTATTGATCTCCCAAAAGTTGTTACGACAGTAATCTACCACAAATTCCATGGCAGCCAGATCAAGCACGTAGCGGGCCTGAAACTGCTGGCCCTTGGCCCCGTACAGGGCGTAATAATCAGAAAAGTCGCCTTCTAACTGAATCTTTTCCATATTATTAGCCAGTAGGAAAGTTTCGAATTTAAAAACATCTATCTTGTACTTTTTACTTAAGCCCACCAAATGAACTTCGGTATTAAATGGTAAATCTAACGTATAAATTAGACTGGTTTCATTGGTAAAAGAAATGTCGTGAGCCGCATGATTTTCTTCGATAGGTGTAGTTACTAACACTGAGTAATGTTGGCCGTTCAACCGACCTTTTTGAGCATTCGTTAGACTATGGCCGGCCGTGTAGTAGGAAATGATGGCTGAAGCATCAGACAAGTTCGTAACCTCAGATTCTGCCGAACCACGGCTAAGTAATCCTCCAATGCTGTATTTGCGCCAAATTATGGTTCCTAGAATAAACGCTGCCAAGGCTAGCGATAAATAAAGATTCCAACTAGATTGTGTACCGTTGCCGTACATAGCTAGATCATACCAAGCATAACCGTTATTCACCACTAGACGGTGACAATCAGCGCCGAGTGGCTTACAATTTAATTAGTCGTGAGAAATAAATACCTAGTTTTAGCGAGCGTGGTTTTGGTGCTGGTAGCGCTTGGGGGCGGTGGTTTTTGGTTTACGCGTGGCCATTTTAAGAAGACTGCTTTGAATGACGGCGCGGCCTCAATCAATGTGGCTGCAAACGATAGTTCTTCGAGCGCGGCTTCGCCTCCCGCGGCAAACGGACTAAGCGTGGCTGGTGGCGGCGCGACTAATTTGGGCCAGCTGGGTGCCTCGTCGGGTGGTAGCCAGGGAGTACCTGGCTCGAGCTCTTCTTCTACGACGTCTAATAGCTCCTCTAGCCCTTCGCCGATCGACCCCTCCACCTTTGCCCAATATGACAAATATAAGGATAACTCCAGCGCTCTTTTTGGCGATGTGCAGGTCGGTAGTGGAGCCAGTTTGGGTGCCAACCAGCAAGCCTCTATTTTATATAAGGGCTGGCTGACTAACGGCACGCTGTTTGATCAATCCAAAACAGATTCGAGCGGCCAGGCGCAGCCACTAGTTTTTGCAGAGGGCGCACATCAAGTCATAGCCGGTATGGAAGAAGGAGTAGCCGGCATGAAAGTGGGCGGTACGCGGCTGATTATTATTCCACCGGCGCTCGGCTACGGCGCCCAAGGCCAGGGTTCTATTCCTCCCAACGCCGTACTGGTGTTTGAGGTTCAGTTACTAGACGTCCATTGATTCTTCTGCTATACTAAAAGTAAGAAAAGTAATAAATTTAATACGAGATCGCTTATGGCAGACCATCATTTCGCTAAAATTTTAGGAACGGCTACCCTTAACGACAAGGGCCAACTGGTTATTCCGGCCGAGGCTCGGGCCAGCCTGGAGCTCACACCCGGCACTAAAGTGGTAATTATGAAAAGCCCAGACAAACCGGCCCTAGTTATCTTAAAAGCCGAAGAAGTAGAATCTATGATTAAAGATATGAGTGAAGCCCTAAATGGATAGCCAAGTAGAATATAGCCATAGCGAGATTATGGTGGTTATTACGGCCCTGATGCTGGTAATGCTCCTGGCGGCCCTAGACCAAACCATTGTTTCGACAGCCCTGCCGCGCATAGCTACCGATCTGCACGGACTAAATAAAATCTCGTGGGTGGCCACCGCTTATTTGTTAACCAGCGCCATTACTACCCCAATTTATGGGAAAATTAGTGACCAGTTGGGTCGTAAAAAGATCTTCCAGACGGCTATTATAATCTTCTTGATTGGTTCGGTGCTGTGCGGTATTTCGCAAAACATGAATGAGTTGGTTTTAGCTCGGGGCTTGCAAGGTATTGGAGCCGGCGGCCTGATGTCGCTGGTGCTGGCCATTGTCGGTGATATTATCCCGCCACGTCAACGTGGCAAGTATATGGGTTACTTTATGTCGGTTTTTGGTGTTTCAAGCGTGATCGGGCCGTTATTGGGCGGCTTTTTGACCGACTCACTGTCTTGGCGCTGGGTATTCTTTGTTAATATTCCGCTGGGCGCCATTGCCTTAACGGCCGTAGCCACTCGCTTGCACCTGCCGGTTTACAAGGAAGACCACAATATTGACTATACGGGCGCGGCCTTATTATCGGTTGGTTCCGTTTGTTTACTGCTGGCGACGGTGTGGGGCGGTACTAATTATGCTTGGGCATCAACTCAGATTATCGGGCTACTGATTGCCGGAGTAGTCTTGGCAGTCTCTTTTGTGCTGTGGGAGCGCCGGGCCAAAGAGCCTATCATACCACTCCATCTCTTTAAAAATGATATTTTCACAGTCTCTGTTTTACTGTCACTACTGTCTGGCATCGCCATGTTCGCTGCCATTTTGTATATTCCGGTTTACCAACAAACCGTCCGCGGTTTTTCACCAACCAAATCCGGGCTATTGATGTTACCTCTGGTGCTTGGCTTGCTGGTAGCTGGCATCACCTCTGGCCGCCTGACCAGCAAACTAGGCAGGTACCGCATCTTCCCCATTGTCGGCACATTAGTACTAGCCTTTGGCTTATGGCTATTCAGCCACCTTACGCTAACTACACCGGAGTGGATGCTGGGTTTATGGATGTTGGTTATTGGCGCTGGTCTGGGTACCTTTATGCAGATAATGACATTGGCTATTCAGAACTCGGTTGACAGGCGGCATATGGGAACGGCCACTTCTAGCGCCACGTTCTTCCGCAGTCTGGGTTCGGCCTTTGGCGGCGCCATCTTCGGATCGATTATGCTTAACCGGCTGAGCCATTACCTGACGTTAAGCTTGCCACACACCTCTAGTAAGCTAAACGTCAGCAACATACAGCAGGGAGCTAACTTGCAAAGTCTGCCCCCGGCCGTGGCCAACACAGTTCAACAATCTTTTGTCCATGCCTTCCATGACATGTTCCTATTTGCCATCCCGATTGCACTCCTGGCCTTCGTAGTGGCCCTGTTCCTGCGCGAGACCCCGCTACGATCCAGCCACGATCAGCCTGTCATAGAATAGATTCCTTGCCAAATATATTACAGACAGTACAGATAACTCCTATATAATTGTTAAGAGAGTAGAAAGCCTCACTCTTGCTGGAGTTAATTTAAACTAAGGAGGCCGGCGTGTCTCAGTATTTGCTGTTGTTTCATGGTCAAAGACTGCCTAAAAATAAGATTGGTCGTATGGAGCGTATGGCGGAGCTCGACCGGGCAGGCTGCGAAATCAGTAATGTTTTACTAGAGGGGGGCAACCCAACCAACGACGGAATGAAAATTACCCTCGACAGCACCAAACCGCTTCATGGCGATCCGGTTACCAGTTATTGGGTCATAGAGGCTAGTAATAAGAAAGAGGCCGTAGAACTATCGCGTAGTGCTCCGCTGCATGAAGAAGGTATGGCAGAGCTCTACGAAATTGTTACTGAAGATTAGCTCTTGCGTCACTTAAGATAACCTGTTACACTAGCGGTGCTAGAAAAGCTGCTAGTGTAATTAATATTTTAAAAGTACGTGTTAGAGGCGCAGCTAACTGGTTTGCCAGGATACCTCAGACCGTGAATGGAGAGTAAATGGCAACCAGACTATTTGTCGGTTCCCTAGCTTGGGCAACCAATGACGACAGCCTGAAAGATTTTTTTTCAGCTGTCGGCACAGTTGTATCGGCTAACGTGATCATGGATCGCGATTCTGGCCGCAGCAAAGGCTTCGGCTTTGTCGAAATGTCTTCCGATGAGGAAGCCAAGGCGGCAGTCGACCAGCTGAATGGCAAAGACCTCGATGGCCGCGCTATCGTGGTCAACGAAGCCCGCCCCCGCGAAGAGCGCCCGCGCCCTTCCTACGCTTAAACAGCGTAACAATAACCCCGCCAAAGCATATGGCGTGCTTATAAAACTATTTGCACGCCACCACTATAGGTAATGTTTAGCGGGGTTTTGTTATGCGCGAATAGGTTAAATTTGGTAGGCTAAGGGGTATGGCGAATTTAGATAAAGCAAAGCAAATTCTTAGGAAAACGTTGCCACCGCTCCCATCGTTTCGGCCCGACAAAGAGCTGGGCCCCGAGGACGTCAAGGCGGCGCGGGAGTATATTGCTAATTACTGGACGAAAGTCCAGCGCTTCCACCCTAAAGACGACGAGAGCCTGCTCGGTTTACCTAAACCTTACTTAGTGCCGTCTTACCGTACCAAAACCGGCTTTGATTATAACGAGCTTTACTACTGGGACAGCTATTTTATGGTCCAGGGCATGTTAGACGAAGAGCACCAAGAGCTAGTCTGCGGCATTTTAGAGAACCTGGAATCCTTGTTTAAAAGATACAAGGTTATTCCTAATGCTTCGCGAACCTATCTAACCGGTCGCTCCCAGCCACCACTCTTAACGGCCTTTATTTTTGACATTCACCAATCTTACAATCTTGGTGAGGATTGGCTGAAGAAAAGCATGGCTGTGGCCCAAAAAGAATATGAGACAGTCTGGATGGGCGTCAAAAAGCCCAATGAGCGCCAAGTCTACAAAGGCCTAAGCCGCTACTACGACATTAACTACTTACACGACCTAGCTGAAGCCGAGAGTGGTTGGGATATGACTCCTCGGTTTGATCGCCGGGCGCTAAATTACCTGCCAGTCGACCTTAACGCGCTGCTTTATAAGTATGAAACTGATTTTGCTCGGGTAGCTAAGCTTAGCGGCAACATGCGTGAGGCCGCTCAGTGGGAAGATCGGGCCGAGCTGCGTAAGCAAACTATGAACTCGCTGATGTGGGATAGGATTCGCGGCCTGTACTATGACTACAACTTTGTTAAGGAAAAGCGGGGCAACGTTAGCAGCCTGGCAACTTACTTCCCGATGTGGGCCGGTATGGTTGATGAAAAACAAGCGGCCGCCCTGGTTAAGGCGCTGCGGCGGTTTGAGCATAAAGGTGGCCTTAGTACTACGGATGCGTTGCCGCTCGGCCAGTTTGTGCTTGGCAGCCTGCCAACCCAGTGGGCCTATCCGAACGGCTGGGCGCCGCTGCACTTCATTGTCGTTAAAGCCCTGGAACGCTATGGTTATCACCGTGAAGCTCGGCGCATTGCTATGAAATGGCTTAAAACCAATCTTATGTGGTTTAATACCGAGCACGTCTTCCTGGAAAAGTATAACGTTGTGGCGCCTGAAAAACCGCCCCTCAAAGGTCTTTACCCTTCCCAGACCGGCTTCGGTTGGACTAACGCCGTATTCGAGCGCTTTTGCCAAGACTACGTTGACCGCCCCGAGTAGTTTAACGAACCCTAATTGTTAAATTTTCATTAAAATTGGCTATAATCTTTTGCGTTCCGCAACCATTGTCGAGATAGTGAACATGGTCACTATCTCGACAGCGATGCAGAACCCTAATACTAATCAAAGCCTGAGCTATCAGTTATGGCGCCTTAATACAGTCTGGCAGAATACTTTACGTAAGCGGCTATCTAAATTTGAGCTTACATATGCAGAGTATGTTGTTATGAGTGTAATAGTTATGGATATTAAAAATATACCAGATATAAAACGAAGGGCTCTCAAGCAAAAGTGTGTGCCAGATTTGTTAAACCTTAACAAAAAGCTAGTATCTAAAACTATACGATCACTTCGTGATAAAGGGTTAATCTATAGGGTCGAAGACATGTTTGATACCAGGGGCTTTATAGTCTTTCCTACAGCTAAAGGCAAGCGTACCTTCACGGAAGCATCTAAAGTTGTAACCGAATTTGATAAAATGCAAAGCAAGCCTTGAATTGTAGAGGGTAATTAGCATAGCTGTCTGCGTATTCAAATGGGGTATAAAGTTCATTGCTAACTTCGGTTAATTATATCTGTCGAACATTGTACATGAGGTGATAGAATAAGGATAAGTTTAACAAAATAGGGTAAAACCATGGGCTTTTTCGGCAAATTAGAACAAAACTTGAAACACGGTGGCGTTAAAGTCACTATACAGGCTGCCCAAAGCATGTCACGACAGGATCGGACGTTGCCTGTTACTGCCACCATAAGCAATAGTCCGGAAGCGGCACACACTATTAAACATGTAACAGCCGAAGTCCAGGCCACAGAAAATGCTAGTGGTATGAGTATGGCATTAAACAACGCCGTACAATTACGAAACACTACTAACGATAGTGAGATGTACAGTATGCAGACTATTACCATTGCCCGAGCCAGTAATGCCGAAATGTTCATGCTTCAGCCAAATGAGAGCAAAACCATCACCCTCGATATTGTTGTCAACAACGGTGAGTCAAATCCAACTGACGGCATTATGGGTCACCTTGCAAGCATTACGAACAAAGTGAACCAAAATGGTTATAAATACGAGATACACGTCAGTATCGAAGTTGAAGATATCACACTCGATCCACAGGCCCACCAAACCCTACAAATCTTATAAGTAATTAAGTTGCTAAAGTTCGAAAGTCGAACTCAATGTCCTGCCATTTGCAAACCTGGCATTTTTAGGTATAGTAAAACTATGGTAAAGAGGTCTGAGAGCTTTGGAATAATTATGCCTATGTGCATGCTACGCCCTAGGCCGACTTCGTAATGTTTACAAATCAAGCACATTAACCGGCCTAGGGCCGGTTTTTTCATAACAGAATAATGCGAGGAGGTAACAGTCATGATAGCCAATGTATTAGATAGACCACCAAGCAGATACATTCAAAGATCACCTGGCTTTACAAGACAGGATGTAGACTTTAGTAAGTTGAAAGTAGGAATTGTTTTGCCGGGAGGCGGCATACACAAAGACTATTTATGGGGCGTACTTGATGGTTTTGTGGAAGGACTACAAGGATCGGTGCGAGTCTTTAATATTGAGGAAATAGGCGTTACCGGACTAACTAAAGTGTTGGAGTGGCCAGACCGTTCTATACGTCTAGGTAGGCCTAACCAGCTAAATGCCCAAGAAGATACGGCGGCTAGAATAATAGAAGGGCATTTAGGTATTAGCCGAGCCCTAGTACAGGTATTTGAGCCCCTCGTACGCGAGATCAATAATGAGTCAACCGGCACACATTCGCCATTGGTACCAAGCGGTGATCGTACTGTCTTTGGTTATCTGCCAGGCCAGAACGTTCCTAAAGCGTTTTTGGCTAATTAATCTTTCCCAGGTAATCTATAAGTATGGCTAAATTTTACGTTACGACCTCTATTCCCTATGTCAATGGCGATCCGCATATCGGTTTTGCCATGGAACTGCTTTATGCCGATGTGCTAGCGCGGCATGCTCGGCAAAAGGGAGACGACGTTATCTTCAGCAGCGGCACTGATGAGCACGGTGGCAAGGTGGCCGAAAAAGCGGCCGAATTAAAGCTAGAGCCAAAAACCTATACCGACCAAATCAGCAAACGTTTCGAGGAACTCGGGGAATTGTTGGATGTTAGTAATAATCGCTTTATCCGTACTACCGATCCCGGTCACGAAGAACGTGCCCAGTTCATCTGGAAGAAGCTGTCTAAAGATATCTATAAAGGTAAGTACATCGGCTGGTATTGTACGGGCGATGAAGCCTTTTTTACAGAAACCGAAGTTAAGGCCAATCACGGTGTCTGCCCAGTTCATAACCGGCCGTACGAAAAGGTCGAGGAAGAGAATTACTTCTTTAAACTAAGCTCTTACGGCGATGCTATTGCCGAAGCTATTAACAAAGAACGGTTCAAAATTGTGCCAATTTCTCGGCGCAATGAGATTTTGGCGGTGATTAAAGACGGGCTGGAAGACATCAGTGTTTCGCGGCCCAAAGATAAGATTGGCTGGGGCATTCCGGTGCCCGGTGATTCGTCGCAGGTAATTTACGTTTGGTTTGAGGCGCTGATGAACTACATTACGGTGCTGGGCTACCCCGAGCATGAAGACTTCAAGAAATTCTGGCCGGCCGATGTGCAAATTATCGGCAAGGATATCATTCGCTTTCACGCCGCTATCTGGCCGGCCATGCTGATGAGCATGGGCGTGGCCTTGCCTAAGCAGCTCTACGTACACGGTTTTATCACTGTAGAAGGCAAGAAAATGAGCAAGTCAATTGGTAACGTGGTAGCGCCGGCCGACATTGTCAAAAAGTATGGCGTAGACGCCTTTCGCTATTATTTTTTGCGTCACATCCCTAGTTATGAAGACGGTGATTTCAGCTGGCAGCGGTTAGAGGCGGCCTATAATAATGAACTGGCCAACGAACTCGGCAACGCCGTGCAGCGCACCGTGGTTATGGTGCAAAAATACCAGAATGGAATGGTGGGCGTTACGCCATCGGCCGAGCACGACATCACTCCTTACGAAGAAGCCTTGGCTCAGTGTCGCTTCGACCGGGCACTTGATGACGTATGGGAGCAAGTCCGCGGCCTCAACCAATATATTGACGAGGAAAAACCGTGGGAAATTGCCAAACTCGGCGACGAAGACCACCTGCGTGAAGTGCTGGCCTACCAGGTAAGCTCGTTAACTAATATAGCCACATTGCTCGAGCCCTTCCTGCCCGAAACAGCCACCAAAATTAAAGCCATTTTTGCTGACGGCTCCGTCAACCCACTTGGCGAAACCCTCTTCCCCAAGCACGAATCTGCCGCCTCAAAAGATTAAATTTTTATTAAATACAATAGACAGAACTTTGGACCTGTGCCTACAATGTGTACATGACCGTAGACGAAACCAAGTTGCAAGCTATCTTAAAAAATGGATTGACGAGCTGGCTGATCACACCGGTGCGCAATTATCGCCGCCGTGATGCAAGAGCTGGTTGATACTCATTGTCACATCCAGTCAATCGGCTCGGCTAAAGGCGAGCGAGTTACCCGTGAAATTTGGGCTAAAGTTCCTGGCCTCACAGCCGATGGAGTGATTGCTACTGCTAGCGAGCATGGCGTGACCCGCTTGGTATGCGTTGGTTGTGACTTACAAGATAGCCGCTTGGCAATCGACTTCGCCAAAAACCGGCAAAGTTGCTGGGCGACCATCGGCATCCACCCGCATGAGGCGAAGCATTTCGCTGGCCAATCTGCCAAACTGCAAGAATTTTCTAAACTAGCCACTCGGCCCAAAGTCGTAGCCGTAGGTGAATGCGGCTTAGACTATTACTATGAGCACTCCCCCAAGACTACTCAAATCGAGGTGTTGAAATTCCAAATTGAGCTGGCCCAAAAATATAACCTACCTCTTATTTTTCATGTGCGCGAGGCTCTTGATGACTTTTGGCCGGTTCTTGATAGCTACAAGGGCCTGCGCGGCGTCTTGCATAGCTTCACAGATTCAGCGGAAAATTTGGCCAAAGCCCTAGACCGCGGGCTCTTTATAGGAGTGAATGGCATCGCCACTTTTGCTAAAAATCCGGCACAACTAGAGGTTTACCGCAGCATCCCGCTGAAGAGTTTACTCCTAGAAACCGATGCCCCTTTCTTGACACCAACCCCTTATCGTGGTAGTATAAATGAGCCTAAGAGAGTAGGGGTCGTGGCTGACTTTTTGGCTAATTTACGGGGTGAAAACCGCGCCGACTTAGCCGAAACTACCACAGCCAACGCCCGCCAGCTCTTCGGCATTTGAGAGAATTAACTATGTCAGACAAAACCTCACCATTACGAGTAGAATATAGCCGTGACCCTGAGGGGGGCCGTATGGCTATATCTATACGTGAAAACGTTGTGGTGCGAGCTCTTTATGAAGTAGATAATGGCATCCAACCGAACCTTGCCTTAGACGATAGTTCCCCCACTAGCAATAACACTACAGCCACCCATGCGCACTTTGAAATGCCACCCGGCCTCATCCAAACTATTAATACGTCAGTTCCTAGTGCAGCAGCTACGTCGTCACTAGAAGTTAAGCAGCCGGCCAGTGAAGCTGATGAGCAGCAAGCCAGAATCGTTAAAGCTCAAGCTGCCGCTGAAGAGGCCCGTCAAAATGCTTAACTTTTTGCCGAAAATTTTCCCGAGGAATGATCAGACCAGACTGAAAGATTTTGAAGACGCTTTAATTCGAGGTGAGGCTAAAATTGGTGGCCAGCTTTTTGGCCCGGTGCCTAAAGGGCATCGGCGAGAGTTTTTCTGTCTTGATGAACATACTTGGATTTGGCATGAGGAATGGTCCGAGCAAGGTCATCAACAGATCGTTACTACGCGTTACGTAATTCGACCTTCCGGAGTCATAAAAACCCAAGACGGTCAGACATACAAAATGCTTTCAACGACTGAAGCCAGGAATCTTCAAAAGGCGGCTCATCTTTATTACGATCGGGTGCATGCTGCCTATCAGCACATGTTGACTGCCTAGTATACTGAACTGATGGCTCGACAGTTAATTTATATGGATTATGCGGCGGCTACGCCGCTCGATGAGCAGGTGCTGGCGGCCATGCAGCCGTTTTGGAGCGAGCAGTTTTATAATCCCTCGGCATCGTACGAGGCGGCGCGAGCTGTACGACAAGCTTTAGCAGAAGCCCGGGGTAAGGTGGCGCATTGGCTGGGCGCCAAGCCAAGCGAAATTATCTTTACGGCCGGCGGCACCGAAGCTAATAACTTGGCTATCCACGGTGTTATGCAGCGGTTTCCTAAAAGTAATATCGTGGTCAGTGGTATGGAGCACGAGTCAGTTTTGGAGCCGGCGCGGCAGTATGATTGCCGCGAAGTAAAACTGCAAACGGATGGACGAATTGACTTGGAGGACCTTCGCCGGCAAATTGATAACAAAACCGTGTTGGTCAGCCTAATGTACGCCAACAATGAGGTTGGCACTGTTCAGCCCCTTCGTGAGATTGCCAAAATTGTTGAGGAAAAACGGCGCGGCAGGGCAGACTTGCCGCTGTATTTTCATACCGATGCCGCTCAGGCTGCTAATTATCTGGATTTACATGTGGCGCGGCTGGGCGTCGATCTGATGACCCTAAACGGGGGAAAGATTTATGGGCCGAAGCAGTCTGGTGCCTTGTATGTTAGGGCTGGAATCCAACTAAGTCCGCTTATACAAGGTGGCGGCCAAGAGCGAGGGCTGCGTTCCGGTACCGAAAATGTGGCCGCTGCAGTTGGCATGGCCATGGCACTAGACGTGGCCCAATCCGTGCGCCATGAAGAAGCAAGTAGGTTGCAAAAACTGCAGCAAGCATTCCTAGATTTGGTTGAAAAAGAGTTGCCACAATCTAAGGTCAACGGCTCGCTGAAGTATCGCTTACCGAACAATATGCACTTAACTATTCCAGACAAAGACAACGAGCGTTTGCTGATTGAGCTTGAGGAGGCCGGAGTGCTGGCTGCCGCTGGCTCGGCTTGCAGTGCCAGCAGTGAAGAGCCATCACACGTGCTAAAGGCACTGGGGCTTAGCGATGATGATGCCCGCGCCAGCCTGCGCTTCACCATGGGCCGCGGCTCAGACGAGGCAGCAGTCAAACGCACGGTCAAGGCGCTCAAAAGTGTGGCTTGAAAAGTGATTTTAAGTTATACTCGCTCTTGAAGCATAAACGTTTCTGGACATATTCATAATGGTGGGTAAACAAACATGACAATTTGGTGGCTGGCCTTAATTCTAGCGGCTATTGGCAGCGCCGGAATTGCCTTTATTTGGTTGGCTGTTCGTATTAATGGTCGTGGTGCCCAGCCAGTTAAAGGTGTCACAGAATCACTCGAAGAAGTAGCCGAGCACGAAGTTGAGGGTATCTTTAATGATGACTTTCGTGAGGAATTGCGTAATCGTGGCCGCCTGCATTTTGAAAAGATTATTGGCGAGAACGCCATGTTCTTGCAGCAAGATCTGCGCCTGACAACTTCGCAGCTCAATGAGTACATGAAGACCGAAATCACGCGCAAGTTGCGAGAAGAGTTCGAAAAGTACGAACAGTCCATTATGGACGCCAAGCAGCTGGCTATTGAATCAATCCAAAAGACCAATGTGGCCATTGACGAACAGCGCCAAACGATGGGGCAGCAGCTGCAAAAAGAAGTTGCCGATGAAAAGTTGCGCGTTCTGGCCAATTTTGAAAAGAATATGACCGACATTATTAACCACTACGTCCTGGAAGCGATTGGTGAACAGATTGATCTGAATGATCAACTGGAATATATTCTAGGCAATATGCAGGCTAATAAGGCGGCAATTGTAGAGGATATTAAGAATGGCGCCTAAGACCACAGCTCCGGCTACAGCAGCTCAAGAGTCAACACCGCGCCAACCAATTTTACCGGTGCTTATCAGCAGCCCGGCCGATGTTGGCCGTTTGGAGCACGAGCTCAACCAAATTGATGAAACATTAACGCAGCTTGGCTTACGTGCCCCGGGAACTGAAGTCAAAATGCCCAAGACCAGTCGCCTAATGGATATAATGGTTGATCAAAACAAGCTTAACTTGTTAAGAGAAGAAGACAGAAAAGAGCTTAAGCAGTTTTTGGGCATTGTTAAAGAGCAGGCTCCGTATATGCATATTAGTTTCGGTGCTGACCCGTCAGTTATGTTTATGGAAAAGCTTATGACCTGGCTAAGGCAAGAAATTCACCCCTTTGTTTTGGTCACGGTCGGGTTGCAGCCTAATATAGGCGCTGGCTGCATTGTTCGTAGCACAAATAAACAATTTGATTTTTCACTTGGCAAAACCTTTATGCAAAAGCGTGAGCTACTGATGGCCAAGCTGAAGTAAAATTTGCTATAATAGATATATAATGGCAAAAAAGGTTTACGTCGGCCTGTCTGGCGGTGTGGATTCGTCTGTTACCGCGGCGCTGCTAAAGCAGCAGGGCTACGCCGTTACGGGCGTATATATGAAAAACTGGAGCCAGGACTTACCAGGCTTTACATGCCCCTGGAAAGAAGACTTCCAAGATGCCAAGCGTGTGGCAGTTCAACTGGGAATCGACTTTAAAGTGTACGACTTTGAAACTGAGTATCGCCACAAAGTCGTCGACTATATGCTGCGAGAGTACCAGGCTGGACGCACACCCAACCCGGACATTATGTGCAACCAAGAGGTCAAGTTCAAACTATTCCTCGAAACGGCCTTGGCTGATGGTGCTGACCTAATCGCCACAGGTCATTATTCACGTGTTAAGGATGGCCGGCTTTTTACAGGACTTGATCAGACTAAAGACCAATCCTACTTCTTATATCGGGTGACTGAAAACGCTTTGCGAAAATCGTTAATGCCAATCGGTGAACTGCATAAAACCGAAGTCCGACAACTAGCTAAAAAGCTTGGTTTATCTACGGCCGATAAAAAAGATAGCCAGGGTATTTGTTTTGTGGGCAAGGTTGGCATTAAGGAATTTTTGCTGAGTGAGTTAGGACCGCAGCCGCCGGGCTCAATTATTGATCAAAACAGCCGGCAAATTGGTGAACATGACGGCGCCATTTTTTACACTATCGGCCAACGCCATGGTCTAGACGTTGGCGGCGGCCTGCCGTACTACGTTAGCCGTAAAGATATGAAAACCAACACAGTTTACGTCACGACCGACCTAAACGACCAAGATCTTTGGCACAAAGAAATTGAGCTGGAAGATGTGCATTGGATCAACCAACCACCAGACGAAGCTCAACAGTACCAAGCCCGCCTGCGCTACCGCGGCCCGCTGGTGGAATGCGCCATCAAAGTCAATCGGCTGGTTCTTAAGCAAGAGCAGCGTGGCCTAGCTGCCGGTCAATCAGCCGTGCTGTACAAAGGCGACCGCGTACTTGGTGGTGGAATTTTGAGGAGCTAGCTGGCGTGGCGGCGAAGGCAAGAGCCGGCCGTAGTCGCCTTCAGGCATTTCATTCAGCGCTTTAATGGCAGCTCCTCCGGCAGCATCTAGTAGGTTGGTCGGCTGCTTGGGTAAATGCGCAATGGAGTTGGCCATAGCTAGCCTAACTTTAGGAAGTAACTGCTCGGCCCGCGGGTCATGATTCTTTTGCAATGCATGTACTAGATATAATAAATTCCTGAAATAGACGGCTTGAAACGCCGGGATGCCTATGGAATCACAGTATTTGAAGTACTCCAGCGACCTATTGGCTAACTCGAGTGTTTTACTCAATGGATATTTTTTGGCATTTTCAGAGCTGGACTGATTTGCTAGAGTCATTGCGCCAATAATAGTACCCTCAACGTATGTCCATTTGTGGTTAGCATAAGTATCTTTATCGCCGGGAGTCGGGAGGTGGTCATTATAGAGTCCGGTCTTGGGGTCGTATAGAGCCATCAGAGTCCAATCGAGTACTTTGTTGCCCTCCTCTAAGCGTTGTTTCTTGCCGGTCTTAAAATATAGCCCAAATGCCAATTCTGCAGCCGGAGCATTTGATACAGCTGATCGGTCACGATTTACCTCGCCAGGCAACTGGACTTTCCAGGAAATACCACCCCCCTTCACATCCCATTGACTCATAAGTAGGTTAAAAATTCCCTCACTTCTAGTCACCGAAGCCGGATCACCTTGCCGCAGTAAGGCCAAGCCGGCCCAAGCATTATCATCGTCATATTCACCAAAAGACTCGTTGTGAATGGCGACAACGTCTGGGTAGTAGCCGCTAGATTGTCCCTCTTGGCCGCTGTGCCAGTAAAGATTCAAAGAGTGCATTAAGTTTTTAACCGAGCCGGTATATTCTGAAGCGTGCTTACCCGGTAAAAGTGACATATCCTGCATGGCATTGGCAGCTGTGATGTTCCACCAAGTGGAAGCGGCGAAGTCTAGCCGGCCCTTTTTAAATAATCCGTCGCTCATTCCGAAGTACGAAGTTAAATAATCGTAGGCTTGCTTGGGTGAGGCGGTACGCATGTCGATAGTTGGTGTATCTCCAACCGCATCTTCAATTAGTGCTGTTGCATCTGATGCTACCCAGCTTTCAGCGAGACCTGCCGGCTTATAAACGGCGGGAGCCAACGCCAGAGCGGATGACCCTATAGCCAAGCTATAGGTAGCCCTTCTTAGCCACTTATTATGTGCTGCCACAAGAGGCAAGTTTGCAATTGCCTGCGCCGCCCGTGACGGAATACTCTGCGCTGGAGCCCTTTCGGGAATGACTCCAATATGGCCGTAAGGAATGGCTTCGGGAGTTGCTTCATATACGCTCATTATTAGTTTCTTGCTGTTAGTCTAAGCTAAATACTCTCGAATGGAAAAGTCTTTTTAACACCGCTTGCTTGTTTTTCTGTTAAAATTTAACAGATATGACAACACAGGAGATTCGCAGGGCTTATTTGGATTTTTTCGTGGAACGCGGGCACAAGGTGATCCCGCGGGCTTCTTTAGTGCTTCATAATGACCCGACCACGTTGTTCACAAGCTCCGGCATGCAGCCGCTGATTCCATACCTCTTGGGCGAACCTCACTCTCAGGGAATCCGGCTAGTTGATAGTCAGCCGACTTTTCGAGCCAATGACATCGAAGAGGTTGGCGACAACCGGCATACTACATTTTTTGAAATGCTGGGTAACTGGTCGTTGGGCGATTATTTTAAAAGAGAGGAAATTCCGTGGCTATTTGAGTTCATGGTAGACAAAGTTGGCCTAGACCCCAGCCGCCTGTATGTGACTTGTTATGCCGGTAACCAGGAACTGGATATTCCTAAAGATGAGGAATCGGCTTTGCTCTGGAAAGGATTATTCGCCAAACGCTACCTCGAGGCGGTTAGTGCCGATATTGGCTCAGAAGCGGATGGCTATCAGCGGGGCATCAAGCCATCAGAACGCATCTTTTTCTACGATGGTAGCAAGAACTGGTGGAGCCGGGCCGGCGCCGAAGCCACTACGCCAATCGGTGATCCTTGCGGCCCTGACACTGAAGTCTTTTACGATTTTGGCACACTGCACGACACCAAGTGGGGTGCCCAATGCCACCCGAACTGCGATTGTGGCCGCTTTATGGAGATCGCCAACAGCGTCTTCATGGCCTACAAGCGTACCGATAAGGGCTTTGAGCCACTGGCTAAGCCAAATGTTGATTTCGGCGGCGGCCTGGAACGTATCGCCGCAGCGGCTATCGATAGCGCCGACTTCTTTAAAATCAGCTTGCTGAAGCCGATAATCAGCAAGCTCGAAGATATTTCCGGTAAGAATTACGATAGCCATACCGAAAGCATGCGCGTCATTGCCGACCACTTGCGGGCAGCTACTTTCCAGGCGGTCGACGGCGTAGCGCCCAGCAACAAAGAGCAAGGCTACGTTATGCGCCGGCTAATTCGCCGGGCCGTGCGTTACGCCTTTGAGCTCGGTGTCGAGCAGAACTTTTTGGAACAAGTCGTGCCTGTCATCACAGACCTTTATAAAGACGATTTCCCAGAAGTTGCCAGTAACCGCGACAAAGTTATTGAAATCCTGGTCAAAGAAGAAAAGGCCTTCCGCCAAACTCTGCGCAACGGTCTCAAAGAGTTTAATCAGATGGTTGGTAAACAGCTGACCGGCGGGGCTATTTTTAAGCTGTACGACACCTACGGCTTCCCGGTGGAGTTAAGTAAAGAAGAAGCCTTTAAGCGTGAAATTGATTTGGCGGAAGACGCCGATAAAGACTTTGAGCGTCTGATGCAAGAACAACGTCAACGTAGTCAAACGGCCAGTAAAGGCGTGTTTAAAGGTGGTCTGGGCGGCCACAGCCTGCAGCACAAGAAGTACCACACAGCCACTCACTTGATGTATCAAGCTTTGCGGGATGTTTTAGGCGACCACGTAGTCCAAAGCGGCTCCAATATTACCGAAGAGCGGCTGCGTTTTGATTTTAGCCATCCCCAAAAGATGACGGCGGAAGAAATTAAGCAGGTCGAAGACATCGTTAACGAACAGATCCGAAAAGACCTCAAGGTCACCTTCGAGGAGTATCCGACCAAAGTGGCAATTGAAGAGAAGGGCGCGCTGGGCCAGTTTGGCGACCGCTACGGCGACACGGTCAAAGTCTACAAAATGCAGGCCGAGGGTGAAGATAAGCCCTTTAGTTTCGAGATCTGTGGCGGTCCTCATGTAGATCATACGGCGCAGCTGGCCGAAGGCGGCAAAAAATTCAAAATCGTTAAAGAAGAATCCTCCTCGGCTGGCATCCGCCGAGTCAAAGCCGTGCTGCGTTAACATGCATTACCTGAATCTCAACCCTCAGGAATAGACTTCATCTACTTCTAAAAGACGCTGTCGAGATAGTAAGTAGTACTTACTAAGTCGACAGCGCAACAGAGAGGTGAATTGAGCAGGAGTTTTGAGATTCAAGTTGCATTGATTTGATTTACGCAGTATTTATTATAAAGTACTCTTATGAAGAGGAAGCCGAGAGAACCCAAAAGAGGCTTGCGTTTAGTTGTTAATAACCTGAAGCCCGATACCGGCTCTTCGGTCTCTCATAAACTCCCTTATGCCTCATTGGAAGAGCTTAGCCCGAGTAACCTTAAACGTTATGGCGTTACGGAGGAGGACTTTAGAAGTGCCCCTAAGCCTGTCTTAATGTTAGAAGACGATATGTGGCAGTACTTACATAGCCAGCTGAGCGCGGGTGAAATAATGCCTGCTGAAAAAGGCAGGATTGTATCACTCTGGGCCCTTCGGCGATTATTAGAGCCGCCGGATCCGAAGAGCCTGACCGCGCCTTATTACTTGCCACCTTTCGGTATAAGAGAGGTTATAGCGTCGGTAGTTGAATATAAACAGAGACAAATTGCGGGTGAGTCAAGGCCTCCCGAAGGCGTAGCCTAACCCAGTTTGATTGCAGGTCGCTTGATAGGGGCTGTGCTAAAATAATGGATATGCTTGAAAAGGTTAAAAGCGTCAGCTCGGCTGTGGCGCAACGGGCTCTGCAAGGAGCCAATAAGGCTTCGTCTAAGGTGCGTGAGCGCTCGGGCAAGCCGCAAAGTGATCAATATCTGGTGGCGCTCGATATCGGGACCGAATTCGTTAAGGCGTTGATTGGCAAGGTAGACGAGGCTGACGGCACGGCTCAAATTATAGGCGTTGGGAGGGCTCATCAAGGCTTAACCGATATGCAAGCCGGTGCCATTAGCGACATTGCGGCCGTGGTTGAGAACTGCGACAAAGCACTGAATGACGCCGAGGAACAGGCCGGTGTTAGCGTGCGGGCTGCCATTATCGGTATTGCCGGTGAGCTGGTGAAGGGCACGACTACGACCGTGCGTGTGGCGCGGCACGAAGCGACCAAACCGCTGGATATTCCCGAGATGGAGAAGATTATCAACCTGGTGCAAGACCGGGCCCAAACTAAGGCTAAGCAGCAATTGGCGTGGGAGCTGGGTGGTAAAGAGGTCGAAGTGCGGCTGGTTAACAGCGCCCTGGTGAGCATTGAAATCGATGGCTACCCAGTTACCAATCCGATTGGTTTTCAGGGCAAAGACGTGGTGGTCCAGCTTTATACGGCCTTTGCGCCGATGATCCACATTGGGGCGCTCGAGAAAACCGCCCAGGAGCTAGATTTAGATCTGTTAGCAGTGGCGGCCGAGCCGTTTGCCGTAGCTAGGGCTGTGATTGGCAACAATCCCAACCAATCACTTAGCGCTATCTTAATGGATGTCGGCGGTGGCACAACCGATATTGCCGTGGTTAATGAGGGCGGCGTTCAAGGCACTAAAATGTTCGGCATTGGCGGCCGTGCCTATACTCACGCTGTAGAGCGCGACTTAGGCGTTGATTTTGACAAGGCTGAAGATCTAAAAGTCGGTTTGAGTACCAACAAAGTGCCGGTAGCTCAACGCCCAGTTCTGGAAAAGGCGTTAAGTAAAACGGCCGATGTTTGGATTGGCGGCATTGAACTGGCCCTTAGTGAGTTTACTAAGCTCGACCACTTGCCGCACCGCATGTTCCTCTGCGGTGGCGGTTCTTCACTTGACCTGTTAATGAACCGCCTGGAGCACACCGACTGGTACAAAAGCTTACCGTTCACGCGCAAGCCGAGCGTTCATCACATTCGACCTGAGCAAGTAGCCGGCATCACCGATATGACAGGTAGGGTGACTGACCACACCTTTATAACGGCCATGGGCCTCTTAAGAGTAGGTATGGATACCAGGCAGTTCGTCGGCGGCCCTAGCTCTACTCGCGATAAAATTGATAAAATGCTAAGCGTATAACATGGCCACAGACAAAGACACCATTTACGTAGATATCGACGACGAAATCACCGGCATCATCGATAAGGTGAAAGCCAGTGAAGGCAAAGTTGTCGCTTTAGTGCTGCC
>DATBED010000063.1:0-2122 GCA_036276195.1 Saccharimonadales bacterium (SeqCode)
ATTGCCGCCGACGATGCCTGGCGGGTGTTTAACAGCGCGCCGCCGATTTATGAGAGAGAGTTACTGGATACTCAAATGGAAACCGGAGTAACTGTGCTGGACGCCTTGTTTCCTATCGTCCGCGGCCAGCGGTTGGCGATACTCGGCGAAAGCAAGTCCGGCAAAAGTACGCTGGCCACCCAGATCGCCCTGAACCAAAAAAACACCGACCAAATAGTCGTCTACGTACTTATCGCTAAGCGCCGCAGCGAGATAGATACTTTGCTCAACCGGCTAAGCGACAATCAGGCGCTTGATAAAGCCATTGTGGTGGTCTCGACCATTTTTGAATCTTTGGCACTGAGCTACTTAGCGCCTTATGTGGGCTGTGCCATGGCGGAATACCTCTGGCAAAAAGAGGGTATCGATAGTTTGATTATCTACGACGACTTAACAGCCCACGCCCATGCTTACCGGGACATCGCCCTGCTGTCCGGTACCAGCCCGGGCCGTGATTCTTACCCAGGCGATATTTTCCACGCCCACTCGTCACTGCTGGAGAGAGCCGGCCGGCTTAAAGCCAACCACCGCTGTTTAACCGCCCTGCCGCTGGTTTCGGCTGACGGCGGCGATATTACCGCCTATCTGCCGACTAATGTGATGTCTATAACCGACGGCCAGTGGATATTGGATATGAATATATTTCGGGAAGGGGTCCGGCCGGCTATGAACCTGGGCACCAGCGTCACCCGCGTCGGTACGCGCGGCTATAACGATCGTCAAAAGAGCCAAAATGCCAAAGTCCTTAAAGCCATGGCCGCCTATAACCAAGCTCAAGAGTTCGCTCATTTTGGCAGCGGGATGGCCTCGGCCACCAAAAAAGATGTAATCTTAGGCACGCGCCTGCGGCAGATTTTTACCCAGGGGCCCGGCGAGACCTATAGCCTGCTGGCCCAGCAGCTGATGCTGGACGTGGTTCTAGAAGCCGACACCGACACCAAGCTGGATATTGAGCTGCTTAAACGCCAAGCACCGCGACTGGCTGAGCTGATTAAGGCCGACGCCGATTACGAAATAGCCAAGACTCAGCTGGCCGAGCAGGTCATGCACAAAAAGGAGCCGGTCCAATGAGGCGTTCCGTGGAGCTTTTTGAAGAGCACGAATCAATGACAACCTTGGTGGAACTGACCAGCGCTTTTGAAGGCATCGCCAGCATGCGGATTGCTCAAATCCGCGACCAGGTGCTGGTTTCCCAGCAGTTTTTTGGCGATTTGTGGCGCATCTACCGGCAGCTGCGAGTTGACGAACTGTTTCATTTTGGACGGATTCAAACTAACGCTCAGCCGATTAATAAAGAACTGATGATCCTGATTACTTCCGAGGGCAGCTTTAGCGGCGATATCGACCAGCGCCTGGTTAGTGCCGCGATTAAGGAATATAACCCCGACAAGAACGCCATTATTGTCATTGGCCATCACGGAGCAGTGCTGCTCGGTCAAAGGAGTATCAGTTATGTCAGAAGTTTTAAGACTCCCGATAAAGATATGAATATCAACACTGCCCCGCTAATTAACGAGGTCAAAAAATACCGCTCGACAGTGGTTTATTACGCTCAGTACCAATCCCTGA
The DNA here is from genome assembly GCA_036276195.1 of Saccharimonadales bacterium (SeqCode). Classification (GTDB taxonomy): domain Bacteria; phylum Patescibacteriota; class Saccharimonadia; order Saccharimonadales; family UBA4665; genus DATBED01. The sequence continues at coordinate 1,609 of DATBED010000063.1, forward strand.
TGTCCCAGGATATTAAAAAAATCCGGCTCAGCGCGGCCGTCATTGAACGCGGCAGCCAGGTTGCCGACGATTCAAAAGAGATAATCAATGAAGCGACTTACATCTTCGAGCCTAATGCCTACGCCGTAGTAGACCACCTGGAAAGCTCCATGATGCAGATTATGCTCAGCGAAGTGATTTTAGAATCCAAATTAGCCCAATACGCCAGCCGGTTTAAGGCCATGAGCGTGGCCCGCAGCCGCGCCCAAGATTATTTTTCTGAAGTTACGGCGCTGTATAATCGGGCCCGGCGGCAAGAGAAGGATGAGAGGCTCAAAGAAATTATTAACGGCCTCAGGAAGGTCCAAATATGAGCCGGGGCTCCATCCGTTCCATCCGCGACCTGGTGATTTTAGTTCAATTTGACGGCGAGGCGCCCGGCATCGGCGAGCTGGTAATGGCCGGCAGCCCGACACCGGTGCCGCTGCTGGTTAACAATTTAATAAGCGGCAATATAGCGGTTTGCGTGAATATC
>DATBED010000064.1:0-4784 GCA_036276195.1 Saccharimonadales bacterium (SeqCode)
CCGATACCACCGGGCAAGTTGTTAGTAAAAGACGCGAAAGGAACATATCGCCTAGAGGACGAAACCGACACCTCTATCCCCGAGAGGTAACACCAGCGACCGGCCAATTCTAAGGATTAAGCCCCTTTACTTTGGCCGGCCACTGGTGTTACCTCGCACCCGCCTTAAACTGAGCGTTATCAGATGGGGTCGCTCCCCTAGTAAGAAATAGCATGGTTGACAACCTAATCCAATAGTCAGAAAGGGGATGTATATGGCAGATGCACCAGCAGCGCCAGATGCTACCGCCGAAATAGACGATATGCCCGACATACCGCTAATCGGCAATCCACCGGCGGCAGACGACCAGCCGGCCGAAACACCACCCGCAGAGCCCGCTGCAGATAAAGGCAAAGATGATGCCGCAGCGACTCCACCCGCCAAAGATGGCGAGGGTCAAGGTGATAAGCCAGCCGAAAACAAACCAGCCGAGGGCGAGGAAAAGCCGCCTACCGACCAGCCTGCAAAGACTGGCGAGGACGGAAAGCCCGCAGACACTCCAAAGGAGCTTACGCCCGAGGAGCGCCAACGTGCGGCGGCCCAAGCTTTTCAACAAAGGCAACGCGCGCGCACCCAAGTTGCGCAGCAGATTGACCAAGTTTATGCTCCGAAATCAGAGGAGGATTTGGTCAACGAGGGTATGGACCAGCAATCGGCTCAGGTCGAGGCACTGCGTCAGGAAATGCTTTTCAAAGAGCAACGTACCCAAATCGCGGAGTTAAACGCGACGCTACGCAGCGAAGCCGTCGAAGCCATGCACGACATGCCAGTTTTCGATGAAAACTCGAAAAACTACGACCCGGCTTTCACCCAACAGGTGCAGGCCGCATATCTTAGGGCATCACGGCTGCAGGCCGACGATAATGGGATTGTGCTTAACGCGGAGTTGCCGCTTTACGACTTTTACAAGTCGATGTACGACATCTATGAGCGCGGCAACACTCAGGGCGCTACACAACAGCAACAAGACGCAGCAGCAATGCTGGCCAACGTCGAAAATCCTGGGGGTAGCTCCTCCACGAGTAAAGGCGAGGAATCGCTTGAGGATATGGAGGCCCGCTTGGGCGATGTGGTCATCGGCTCTTAATTCACAAATTTAAGAGGTTTTAGATGGCAAACACAACTTCATCGACTTTGTCCGCCGATTTGCAGACTTACTTTAGTAAGAAACTGCAGGTGCAGGCAAAGTACAAGACTGTGCTGGACCAGTTCGGTTACACCGAAAATATCCCGGCTCAGTCGTCAAAAACAATTTCATTTACCCAATACGCTGACTTAGCGGTGGCTACAACGCCGTTGACCGAGGGCACGCCCCCGACCAACACCGCGCTGTCGTCCACTCCAACCACAGCAACCATCAGCCAAATCGGCGCGTACGTTACGCTAACCGACTTGGCATCACTGACTGTCAAGCACCCTGTAACCCAAAAAACTACAGAGCTGCTAGGCGTTCAGGGCGCGCGGTCCTACGACCGCTTAATCAACGCCACAGTGGTTGCCGGCACTAATGTTATTTACGCAGGCGCAGTGGCCGGCCGGACCAGCTTGGCTGCCGGCAACGTGCTGACTTTCTTGGAAGTCCGCAAGGCCGTTTCCCTGCTCCGTAACAACGGTGCTACCGAGTTCGATGATGGTAACTTCGTGCTGGTAGTCGACCCTAGCGTCGAAACCGACCTGATGACTGACACCACGTTCCAAAATACGGTGTACCGTCAGGCCATCCCAGCCAAGCAGAACGAGCTGTATAAGGGGACCATCACCATTTTTGGTGGCGTAACCGTCGTTCGTTCGAACAACATTCCGACTATCGCGTCAACCGTAACCGTTCACACCAGTTACGTCTTTGGTCAGAATTCGTACGCAGTTACCGACCTCCAGTCAATGCAAATGTACACTGAGGGTCCCGGTACAGTGGCCGACCCACTGCACCAAATAATGACAATGGGTTGGAAAACAGGATTCGCCTCGGTGATTCTGAACAACAACTTCATGGTCCGGTTGGAAAGCGCCAGCGCTTACTAAACCAGCGTAGTAATCTAGGGGGCGGTAATTCGGCCGCCCCCGGCCAATAGAAAGGTTTTTACTATGGCAGACAGCGAAACAACAACAATCAGGCTCGACAACGATATTCGCCACAACAGCGTGCTATACCCAGCCGGCTCCAAAGTAACTGTGCCCAAGGCCAGTGCCGACGACATTAGCCGCATGGACCACGATTTCAACGTCTACAAAGACAACCTGCACAAGCGGCAGGATGTCAAGGTTGACGCTGGCGAAATCAACGTCGGCAGCCAATAATACTCACGAAAGGAGCACCTATGCCGCAATATGGTATTGGTAACTTTCACTTATCGTACGACGTTGGCGACAACGCTGTTACGTTTAAGTTTTGGGACCCGGAGGACGTCAACAATACGGCCACCATCACAGTCGACAAAAAAGACTTTCCCAAGGGCATCGACAGCCCGACGGAGCGTGCCGTAGTCGATTACGCGTTCGGCTTAATCGCCAAGGACGTCAACAAGACGCGTGATGCCCGGCTCAAGCAGGAGGCGTCGGCCAAGGTCCAAGGCCAAATCGACGCGCAGAGCAAGAAAGACGCCGCCGCGGCTGATTTCTTGGCTAACTCTAGCGACGTAAAAACCGAGCCCGATTTCACTACGAAAGATGGCACTAATGTTTTTACCGCGGGGCCTCCCGGTCAAGACCCTAAGGGCAACCCGGTCGTCGACCCGGCTGCCAGCTCGAGCGATTCAGGCTCAAGCAAGAAATAAGGCTTTGGGGGCGGGCAACCGCCCCTTAAGACTTGGTAAAACACAAGCGATATGTTATATATTAAACAATACTACGAGAGTCAGCCGACGCCGGCAGCTCGACACTCCATAACGAGGTCATGTAGAAGTAATATTCATTTTACTTTTAGGAGTCCCTCGTAATGGCAATAGGAATAGCACCAGTCGGACAAAATAATTCCGGCTTAAACCTGACAGGCTTGGGCACTACGCAGCCTTACACCCAAGTCGCCACCCAGCCAACCAGCACGCTAGGCGCCAACACGACCAGCGTGGCCACTTTCGCCCCGACAGTTCCCGGCAGCACTAGCAGCGGCTCAACCGGCACAGGCGTAACAGGGGTCAGTACCGCCAACCCCAACCAAGCAATTATTGACCAGTTAAACGGCCAGCTCGGCCAGCTTGATAACCAGCAAAACATCGGCCTCGGCAACATCCAAAACAGTTACCAGAATTCGCAAAACCAGCTCAACCAGCAAAACTCGCTGGCCCAAAACCAGTTCAACACCCAAAACCAGCAAAACACCCAAGGCTACCTGAATAACCGCAACAACATCATCACCAACACCAACGCGCAGGCCAATGCCCTGCAGCGGCTCTTGGGAATCAACGGCGCCGGCAACAGCTCGGCCGCCTATGAGCAGGCGCCTTACGCCGCCGCCATGTACGGCTCCCAAAACCTGAATAACGCCCAGCAGACCTACGGCAACAACGCCTCCGACCTGAATAACAACTGGCAGCAGACCGAATCGACCTATAAAAACGACCTGTCTAACCTTGACCAGCAGCTTTACGGCCAGCAAAACGGCCTGAAATCCAGCATCGCGCAGACCCGGGCCAATATCTTAAGCCAGTTGTCGGCCGCCCAAAACGGCACGACGCAGTACGACCCGCAAATTAACAGCCTGTTAGGCCAAATCACCCAGCTTTCTAACCAGTACGCCAACCCGGTCCTCGCCGCGCCAAACTTAAGCTACACCCCGAGCTCCTTGGCTAATTACAGCCTCGGCCCGCAAACCGCCGGCAAAAACGCGCCAAGCGCCGGCCAATCTGACGTCAACCCGACATTCCTAAGCCTGCTCGGCCAACAGCGCGACCAGTTCGGCAACTTAATGCAGGCGGCTTAAAAACATGAATTTACTAGCTGACATCGCAAATGTAGGCAAAGCTGTTTCAGGCGCCTTAGGCGTCCATCCCGGCGGCAGCCAGCAGACCGCGCCAAGCAACCCTCCACGCCCCGGCAACACGCCGCAGCCGGGCTACTCACCGGCGACCGGCGGAGTGCCTCAAGGCACGCAAATCCAACAGCCAAACCAAGGCGCCGGCCAAGTCGCTAGTTTACTTGGCCATCTGCAGGCCCTCCAAGCATTGCAGGTCCAGCAGCAGCACGCACCACTTAACCTCGGCGTGCCTTACGGCTCGATGCAGCAAGGCAACGCCTACAATCCCGGCTATTCACCTATGCAGGCCACCCATAGTTTCGTACCTCCGCTGCATGGTTTGCCGATGTATAACCCACAGCCCGGCCAACAGGTAGTTAATCCACAAATGAGCCCGACGCAGCAGCTATGGCAGCAATAGGAGTAAAACTTGAATTTACTTCAAAACTTAGTCCAGCACGCACAAGCAGTCGTCGCACAGGTCAACCCACTCGATAACGGCCGGACCTATAACAGCGTCATGCAGCATGGCGCCCAATACGCGCCGCAAGCGCCGTCCAGCGTGGTCCAGCAGGCCACCCATAACGGCGTAACTAACGCTGCCGGCCAAGTGGCCCAAAACTTTACCAACGTGCCTATGGCGGCCGTCAACATGGGCCGCGGTATGTTCGACCAGTTCGCCACCGATAACCAGACCGCGGCGCAGCACGCTTACGGCCAAGCCCTCAATCAAGCCCACAACAACGTCATTACCGGCCTCGGCCACCAGTTAGCCGGTTTCGGCCAAGCCGGC
>DATBED010000065.1:0-41144 GCA_036276195.1 Saccharimonadales bacterium (SeqCode)
TTGCCATCTGTCAGTTGGGTTACAATGAGCTGCCCAGCAGCGACCTCACTGACCCGGCGGACCAGTTTACCCTCACTGAAGGATAGGCTGTAACCCAGCTGCATATTCCTTTTAGGATCGGCGGCCGTAATGGCTTTGTCGAAGGCGGCCATTTGGCGCCCGGCTTCGCGAAAGGCCTCGGCTTGGCCCCTTAATATTCGACCAGATATTTGGGTGATCTCGTCGCGCTTAGCCCTTAGGTTGGCCTTCATAATGCCACCGGCCCGCAGCAAAGCATTGTTGATAGCCTTGATACGCCTAGCTAGGTCGCTAAAAATAGATAAGATGAGGTTCGATTGACGGTTAAGTTCGTGCCTTGAGGCGGCTAAATGCCGCTCGTACTGACGAAAGACTAGATTGGAGTTGTCGTTAACTAAGGCGGCCGCGTTATTGAGCCAAGCCCGCAGGCCGCCGAGCGTCCGCCGCTCCAGCAGGCGGAGCTGGCTTTCCAGGCCATCCCATGGCGCGTTCAAGGCCTTGGCGACCGCTGTGGGCGTGGAGGCCCCAAAATCCGCCACCAATTCCACCAGCGTCTGGTCAACATCGTGGCCAATCCCGGTTAAGACGGGCACTTTGAAACCGGCCACCGCCCTGACCACCGATTCTGTATTAAAAGCCTGCAACGATTCCCACGAGCCGCCGCCGCGCATAATAACCAACACTTCAATGTTTTGGTTGGCCATGGCGCGCAGTGCGGCCAGTAACTCATGGATGGCGTCCTTGCCTTCAACCCGTGAATCGATGGCTTTGATTTGGTAACCGCGCTGGCCCAAGTTAGCCGTAAAGTCCTGGATAACCACTCCAGACATAGAAGTTATGACGCCGATTTTGCGGGGAAACTCCGGCAAAGGCCGTTTGCGCTCGAAGGCCAGCAGGCCCTCGGCTTCCAGCGCCGCCTTGAGCTTATCATAAGCTTTTTTAAGAGCACCCTCACCGGCGTACTCAATGGTAGTGGCCTTGAAGCTGAACTTACCGAAAGGCGCGTATATGTTAGGAACGCCGGTAACGATGACCTCGTCGCCTTCTTTAAGCTCCAGCCCGTTGGTCTCGTAAAGTGATAACCAGATCATGCAGTCCAGCAAGGCAGGTTCGCCGGAATCTTTGATGGTGAAGTAGACCGCTTTGCCGGAACGCTTTAGGCCGGTCACCTCCCCTTTGACGCGGGCAGCTTGCAGAGCCAGGACTTGGTTGAGGTGAGCCAAGTAGTCGGCCACAGAGCTGATTGGCGGCTCAAGCATCGGCGGTTCCCGGAGCCGGCGGTTTTTCGCCATGCCTCACGGCCCTCTGGTACAAGTAGTAGCCCGGCGGAATCTGAATCAGCGTGTTCAGTACACGGTACATCACGGTCACCGGCAGGCTGACCGATGGTGGGATACCGGTAGCCGCCAGCACGGCCGTCATCAACCCTTCGTAAACCCCTACCCCGCCCGGCAAAACCGATATTAAGCCGGCAAAGTTAGCAATGCCGTAAGCCAAAATCACTGCCCCAATATTCACAAATTTACCAAAGGCGATGTAGACCACGTAAATGGCGGCAATCTCTGTGGCATCGGCCAACAACGAATACCAAAACGGCGTCTGCAGCTTCGACCAGCTCTTCCTAATTTCATTGTAGTTGTCATGAAAATCATCAAATAAGCCGCGCGCCTGGTTAATGTTAATCGTTTCTTTATATCTCGGCCGCACCAAGTGGATCAGCCAATTAATAACGCGTGTTAGGGCCGTAAAAAAACTATTGATGCGGCTACGGCTGCCAACGATGTAAGCAAAGACGAAGGTGCCCACTACCAGTAGGGTCGATAGCGAGGCGGTTACCAAAATTACCAGGCCATTAACCCGGCCCATCACGGCCAGCGCCACCACGCCCAAAATCAGCAGCACTTCATAAGCCACAATGTAGAGGCCGACTTTTATGATGTGCACCAATGTGGCCCGGCCGCTGCTCAGCTCCTTACCCTTCCTCATGCGCAATGTGAAGTACGACATGCCGGTCACGCCGCCGCTCGGGAAAACGTGGTTCACGAAATTCAACTCTAAGGAAGTGCGGTACAAAAAGCCATAAGACAGCCGGTTGCCAACAATTGCAAATAGCCGCTGGTACAGCCGCGCCTGGGCGTGATAATTAAGCGCCTCCACCGGAATCATTAGCAACAGTGCCCAAGCATTGACGCGGCCGAGGTTATGAATCGTGTCGCCGATCTGGTGACGCGTGCCGATAATTACTATCACTAGCGCCGCCAGCGTCACCAAGTTCAAAACCAGCTTCCAGTGCTGCCGCCACCACGATTGATCCGTCATGCCGCTATTATAGCAACTACTTTTGAGCTACGATGTAACGCGCCGCTTCTAGCAAGTCTTTAGCTCGGAAATCGGCCGCTGTTTTCTCGACATGGCGCAGACCGGTATCTACTAAAATTGTTTTAGCGCCGGCACGTCTTCCGGCTTCGACATCTTTTTGCTTATCGCCAATTATGTAAGATTCGGCCAAGTCAACGTCAAACTCCCTGGCGGCGTCAAGCAACATCTTCGGTTTCGGCTTACGACACTCGCAATTATCTTCCGGCACATGCGGGCAGAAATAAGATTTCGCTATATGAATATCATTCCCCGCTAGCAGCGCTTCCAGCCCTTGCACTTCCATGCGGTCAAAATCTTCAACCGTTATCAGGCCTTCACCAATGCCGGCTTGATTAGTCACAATAATTAACAGATAGCCGCTATCTTGAAGTAACTTAAGCGCTGGGATGGTGTCCGGGAACAAGCGCAGGTCATGAATCCACCGCAAACGCTCTGCCGGCGGTTCTTGAATGACAGTACCATCGCGGTCCAGAAAAACAGCTTTCATAACTCTAATGATACACTTTAGTGATGCAGAGTTTGATGGTTTTGGGGCGGCAGCCGGCGCTGGGGCTGGCCGAGTTAGAGAGTTTATACAGCGCCGAAAAGCTGCGCCCGGTTGGCGAGCGAGCCGTGGCTGTGGACGTAGATCCTTGCCTGCTGGCGTTTGACCGGCTGGGCGGCAGCGTCAAGTTTTGCAAAGTTTTAACCACTCTCGACACCACCAATTGGAAGCAAATCGAAAAGTTCCTCATCCAGGTTTCGCCCGGCCACTCCGAGCGCATGCCAGCAGGCAAAATGCAGCTTGGCCTCAGCGTAATTGGCTTAGAAATTCCGCTTAAACAGCTGGAAGCTACCGGCCTGACTCTCAAAAAAGTCATCCGCAAAACCGGTCGATCGGTACGGTTGGTGCCTAATAAAGCCTCGGAGCTCAACAGCGCCCAAGTCTACCACAACCACCTGACCGGTCCGACCGGCTGGGAGCTGGTTTTCATCCGTGACGGCCAGCAAACCATCATCGCTCAAACCGTCAAAGTTCAAGATATTAACGCTTACGCCAAACGCGACCGCGGCCGGCCCAAGCGCGATGCCCGCGTTGGCATGCTGCCGCCCAAATTAGCCCAAATCATCATCAACCTGGCCGTCGGTGAGCTGCCGGAAGAAGCCCGTCAATCGGTTTGCGAAATCCCGCCCGACCAGCCCATCCCACCAGCCCATTTCGACCAAGTGATTTTGGATCCTTTTTGCGGCACCGGCGTCATCCTGCAAGAAGCCTACCTTATGGGCTATGGCGTTTATGGAACCGATTTAGATAAACGGATGGTAGATTACACCCTAGAAAATATGGGCTGGCTGATCGACAACTTTAACCCTGGCGGCACCAAATCACGCTTTGAGACCGCCGACGCTACCCAATACGACTGGCGACATGAATTCGACACCGTGGCCAGCGAAACCTATTTGGGCAGGCCCTTCACCGCCAAGCCCAGCGACGAAATTTTGGCGCAAACCGCAGCCGAGTGCAATTTAATCATTAAAAAGTTTCTGCGAAATATCCACAGCCAGGTCAAGCCGGGTACTCGGTTTGCTCTAGCGGTGCCGGCTTGGCAAACCACACCCAATCAATTCAAAAAGCTACCTCTTATTGACCAGATGAGCGATTTGGGCTATAATCAAGTCAGTTTTGAGCACGCTGCAGACGAGGATTTAATCTACTACAGGCCAGATCAGATCGTTGCCCGCCAGTTGCTTGTAATCACAAGGAAGTAACATGTCACATGTCAAAGCCGGCGGTACCGCCAAGAATGTCCACGATAGCCCAGGCCAACGCCTAGGTGTAAAGCTGTTTGGCGGCCAAAAAGTTAAGACCGGCCAAGTGATCGTGCGCCAGGTTGGCATGACCAAACGCCCCGGCATTGGTACCAAGATGAGCCGCAACTTCACCATCCACGCCGCCCACGACGGCATTGTCAACTTCAAGCAACGCAAAGTCCGCACCTTCAGCGGCCGCTCCGTCCGCCGCACCGAAGTAACTGTCGAGTAAGCTAGAAAATGGTTTCAAAAGCCTCGTCACTTTCGTAAGGCGCTGCCTGCTTAATAGGTCGAGCAATTCCCCTGTCAGCGAACCGGCGCCACATACGCAACGAGCCTTCACGTAATCGACCGCGTGTTCTTAAACCTTGACCAGCTGGCAGCAATTTTAAGAGTTCCAGATAAGCAGCCGGACCATATCCCTTGCCTGCTTCTCCACTTTCGCGATCCCTGAAGGTAGTTATATTATTAATATAAGACTTTGGTGCCTGTATGCTTGAAGAGCCAACAGGGCTTACAAGTTCCACAAAACCTACTTTTTCATCAGTATCGTCCATAATAGCATAGCTGGTAAGGTGAACGTCTTGATTAGGACGCGGGATAGGCTCTCCTTCAATTGCTATCACTTTCGTTTCTCTGATTGGCTGTTCTTTTAAGCTAACTTTTGGCAATGGACGATCAGGGTCATCATTTAATGTTGCCTCTAACCACTTGTTACGTGATTCTATAAATTCCTCTTGGGAAATTACTGCCGCTCCGTGCCCGAGAAAGCCAATGTTCGCTAGCAATACTTGACCGGCGCGTATAGCTACTTCTGGACTTTGTGATTGTTGATTTTGCGAGGCTTCCGACATTTATTTGATATTAGCATAAGCTTGATGAAAAGTCAAGATTATGGAAGTGCGAAAAGTTACTGAACGTGCCGGCGATGCCTACGAATAGTATTTGGTACATTGTGTAATGAAGGCCGCGGCACGTGTCCCTCTTCCAAAGGTCGGGCTTTGTGGCCATAAATAAGCGCAGGGGCATTTTCTGCTTCACTAGGCGGCCAGACCTCATTCAATAAGCCCCCTTCACCGAAATATAGGATTGCCATATATACCGCCACACCACCAGCCTTTAGTGCTCGACTTTTTACAGGATTAAGGCTGTTCCATCTAGCAAGCTTCATGCGCCCCATATAAAGTCGAAGGTGCGTAGAGCGCTGGCGCCTTACTTGCTGCTCCCAGTGAGCTGGTAATATTAGATCATCAGCCTCTAAAGGACTGTCTTGGAATTTAGAGAGCTCCGATAACTGATCCCCAATTTGCTTTAAGCTAAGCGGTTTAGGGTAGCCAAGTTGGCCTTTGTTATCTTGTTGAGGGCGATGGCCGATCACCATATCTGGTGGGCCGTTCTGACCGTCAGCATGACGAAGGTAATCTATTTGGTTTTCGCCCTCAGATCCACCCGCATCAAAGCTGTGTCGCCAGCGTGACATTATAGCCCTCTGGCGCCGTACACTATAGCCCAGTGCCCTTAATAGTTCGCCCCTAACCAAGCGCTCGTAACCTTCAGCAAATCTTTCTTCGTGAATACTATAATCGGTACTCCAATGAGAGGTAAGGCCCAGCTCGGGGTGGGAAGCAAGGTATTTACGCGTGGCGTAAAGACCGTCAAGGTCATAAGGCTTAAGATGTCTACTAACACCGCCGAGAAGAGCATGGCCACTTTCATGCCCTATTCTGGACATTACTTCTATAAGTCGAGCATCCTGCGAATTTTTGGCCCCTCCACGCCGAGGAGTATAACGGCCGAGGTGGTGGCTATTAATGCCTAGTTCTCTCCCGCTTTCCCAATGCTCAGCCCCAGAAGCGCCAGGTGTATCGTCATCGTAAAGATAAAAATGTTTGGGGAAAGCTTGTCCGTAGCTAGTATCTAGTAAGGGCTGAATGCTGGGGTTTTCAGGGTGAGTCACAAAAGCTCTATCGCCAAGCTCTCTAGCAATTTCATAACCCCAAGGTAGTAAGTTCTCCAAAGGTTCTTGAGTTAACGCATGACTAAACCGTTGTACTCGGCTCTCCACAAGTGATTGCTCATGCCCGCTATTAGCTTCAAGACTCCCGGTTGCCTTAATCATAGTGTTATTATATAACAGATGGCTTTATTAGTCAATAACTTAAGGTCGGGTTTACGCTTGGCTGAGGTGGTGGCGGATGCGTTCGATAACATCGGCGATTACTACTTGGGATTTTACCAAGTAGTCGTCTACGCCGAGCGATTGGGCGCGCTGCTTGTCGCTGTCTTGGCTGAGGGCTGTGAGCATAATTATCTTCAAATTAGCCGTTTCGGGGGTGTTGCGCAAGATGTCGAGCACGTCAAAGCCGCTAACCTTGGGCATCATAACATCAAGTAGCACCAGGTTAGGCTTGTAGCTGATGGCAGTGGCCAGGGCGTCTTCCCCGTTGGCGACGCGGCGGACGTCGAATCCTTCGGCCTGCAGGCGGGTCACATAAACATTGGCTAAGGCGTCGTCGTCTTCGACTAGGAGAATGCGCTTGAGGCCTTGGGTTGGTGCCGGAGTATCTTCGTTAGGAGATTGTGCAGGATCCATAGTGGTTATGTTAGCTTAAGTTGGACCAAAAGACAACGGCTTAAGCTAAGGCTTTGATGAAGCCGTTGAACATCGGGTGTGGCCGATGGGGGCGGCTTTTGAATTCCGGATGGTATTGACTGGCCAGCAAGAAGGGGTGATCAATGCCTTCAATTACCTCTACCAGGTTATTTTCCGGGTTAACGCCCGTGGCCCGTATGCCCCAGTCTTGATATTGATCGCGGTAATTGTTATTGCACTCACCGCGGTGGCGGTGGCGTTCTATAACTTTGGTGGTGCCGTAGGTTTTAGCAGCCAGGCTGCCCTTGGCGAATTCGCAGTTGTAGTTGCCGAGGCGCATGGTGCCGCCGGTCATGTGCTTGCCGACTTGGTCGGCCATGGTAATGATGATTTGGTGCTTGGCATCCGGGTCTAGCTCAAAAGTGGTGGCATTGGCCAGGCCGGCATTGCGGGCCGCGGCGATCACAGCCATCTGCAGTCCTAAACAGAGGCCGAGGTAAGGCGTTTTCGATTTTAGGGCGTATTGGGCAGCTTTAATTTTGCCTTCCAGCCCGCGCTGGCCAAAGCCGCCGGGCACTACAATGCCGTCATAACCTTGCAAGACCGATGCAATATTTGCCCCAGGCGCGTCGTACTGCGAAGCGTCAATCCATTCAATTTCAACACCGCAGTCATTATGCCAAGCGGCCGCCTTGAGCGCCTCGAAAACCGACATGTAGGTGTCTGTGTTATCCATGTACTTGGCTACGAAGGCGATGCGATGATGCTTAGGGAACTCGGTAGTAGCCAGTTTGACCACTGCCCGCCAATCCTTCAGATTGGGTTTTTTGGCCTTTAGGCCCAAGTGATCGACTATAACGTCGGCAATGCCGCTGTCTTCCAGCGTTAACGGCACCTCGTAAATGCTCTTGGCGTTGGGTAGCGGCGCAATGGCCTCCACCGGCAGACCACTGAACAGGCTAAGCTTCTTGATGGCCGCTTCGCTGGCCAGCTTTTCGCTGCGGGCCACTAGTACGTCAGGCGCAATGCCTAGCCCGCGCAGCTCGCGCACGCTGTTCTGGGCCGGTTTGGTCTTAGTTTCGTTGCTGGCGCTTAAATGCGGCAAGTAAACCACGTGTACGTAGGCGCAGTTGTTCAGCCCGACCCGCACGCCCATTTCGCGGATGGCCTCTATAAAAGCCAGCGACTCGTAGTCGCCGACCGTGCCGCCAATTTCGACGATGTGTACGTCGTAGCCTTCGCCAGCCTTGACAATCCAATCCTGAATAGCGCCCGTCAGGTGCGGAATGATCTGCACGTCGTCGCCGTCAAACTTGCCGGCCCTCTCGTCTTGGATTAGCTTGAGCAACACCCGGCCGCTCATCAGCGAACTAGCCGAGGTCATCTCTTCATCGACGAAGCGTTCGTAATGGCCGAGGTCGAGGTCGGTCTCGGCACCGTCTTTGGTCACAAAACACTCACCGTGCTCGCGCGGGTTGAGCAACCCGGCGTCAACATTCAAATAAGGGTCGCATTTTTGGAGGTTGACCCGCAAGCCGCGGGCCTTGAGGAGGTTGCCAATTGAGGCGGCCGTGATACCCTTTCCGAGCCCGGAAAGCACGCCACCCGTCACAAAGACATACTTAGTCGTTTTAGCCACGACCTTACCAACCTCTCTTAACCGTCTTATGCTACTCTATTTGCCCCCTGTTGGCAACCAAAAAGAAAAATAACTGTCAGAATAGTAAAAATCATTAAATAGCCTGCTGTGCCGAGCTCTTTTACTATGCACCTTACTGCTTCCCTGTTAAATGTATGTACACCTTCTAGGGGTGAAAAGCCTTATTTGTATATACGTTTAGTACCCAAGCAGAAAGGGACTTGTTAACATAGTCAAAGTCGCTCCGCCGGTTCAAATCCCGTCCCCACCGCCAAGGTTAGCCAAATCAATAAACCCCTTCCTAGAGGTCTGCACCCAGTCGTTTTTGCTTTATAACATAGTCGGCGAGCCTAAGTATATCGGCATCTTTGAAGTGATATTCCTGGTGACCCAATTGAGGATTACGGAATGGTGTGCCAGTTATTTCTAATCGTCTGCAAATGTCATCCAGAGCTACTGGGCCAATATCAAGCGTGTTCAAAATGGCGGTTTGGCCTATAAAGCCGACTGGCGCGTCAAATTGCTTAATTCTTTCTTGTACAACCAATACTTGATCGACGTCATACCAAAGTCCAAACTGCGCGCCGCTGCGAATCGGTTCGTCTGGCGCTAGAACACCTTCCCCAGACTGGGTCTGAAATACTGGCCGCAGCTGTTCTTGAGCAGCTACATCAGCTACCATAACGCGAGAGGCGCCAATAGCATCGGCAATGTCACCGGTACTATAGGCCCGGATTTCCGGGCGCTCATTCAGTGCAACTAGCTGTTGCTTATTGAAATAAGAAGTTGAGTAATTTCTAAATAATCTTCCGCTTTCTCTATTTAGGGTAAATCCGGCTCGAAAAGCCGCCGCAACGAACGGCGTTGGAGAAGATTCTAAAAGCTGGCTACTCTCTTTCATTTAATTTATCTACAGCTAAATTAGCAGCAAAATAATCCTCGACCTTACCCAATATCCGCTCCCGCTCGGCCATAACTAGAGATTCTGGCTGATCGGCTTGTTCAGCGGCCGCTAGCGTTGTAGCCAATGAAGCCCACCGCGGGAATTGATCATATAACATAACTATATTATACAATACTTAACAATAAATTACTTAGTATTGAGGTAGGTTTGGGCGGCTTGGAGTTGGGGGTCGTTGTCGGGCGTGGCGTTAGCCGGCTGCTTAACAGTCTTGTCAGGGGTGATGCCTTTGTGGTTGATGTTCTCGCCGTCTGGCCGGTACCAGCTGGCAATCGTCACTTTTAGCTGCGAGCCGTCGTTGAAGTTGACCAGCTGCTGCACCACGCCTTTGCCGTAGCTCTTCTCGCCGATCAGGTAGGCGGCATGGTTGTCGTGCAAGGCGCCGGCCGTGATTTCAGAGGCGCTGGCCGAGCCGCCGTTGATTAGCACTACTATGGGAATGCCGTTCAGCTCGTTGCCGCCTTGGGCACGATCGGTGGAAATAACTTGGCTGCCGCGCTTTTCTTGCAGGATAGTCTGACCCTGCGGCAGCCACAGACTGACCAAGCTCTCGGCGGCATTCAGTTCCCCGCCCGGATCATTCCGCAGATCTAAAATTATGCTTTTAACATGGGCGCTGGCGAACTGGTCGGCCGCTTTTTGCGCCAGGCTGGTCGTATCGTCGGCGAAGGTGCTGATTTGCATGTAGCCGATGTTGCCAGCTAGAATTTTGGTCATCACGCTAGGTACAGTCAGGTTTTGCCGAGTAATAGTTATGGTAAGCGCCTGGTTGCCGCGCACAACTTGTAGGGTTACTTTTGTGCCGGCCGGGCCGCGGATTTTATTGACGGCCTCGTCAACCGACATGCCGGATGTACTCGCGCCGTTAATACTGGCAATTAGATCTTGGGCTTTCAAGCCGGCTTTATCGGCCGGAAAACCGGCAATCGGGGCAATTACTTGGAGGTTGCCAGAGCTATCTTGCCCCAGCTCGGCGCCAATGCCGCTAAAGGAGTTATTTAGCTCATTATTGAATTGCTTGGCTTCGCTGGCCGTAAAATATTCGGTGTAAGGATCTTTGGTGGCTTCGGCCAAGCCGTGCTTCAGCCCGTCTTCCAGCTGCTGGGCGGTCAGCGTGCCATCGTAGTTATCCTTTAAGGATTGGTAAACCGTGTTAACGCTGGAGTAATCTAGGCTGGATGGCAGGTTACCCGACACGGATTTGTAGTGGTTCGTCCAGCGGCTAAGATCAATCCGCCCATTCCCCAAATTAACACCGAACAAGAAAACCACCACTAGAATCACGACGTTTCCGGCACTCCGTACCACGGCCCGCCGACTTAACTTCCCTCTTTTTGGTTTCAGCCTCATACCGCTCAATTATAACAGAGATTACTCGGTTATTTCAGGATGCTCGGCCAAATATTTAGCCGCCGAAGTAGATATATGTCAGGCCTGAAGCGTCCACCCAGTGATCATAGTAATTGCCGTCAAATCCGTCATTATATGAATGGACATGTATTTGACTTCCACTCACTCCAACTACCCACATAGCATGTCCAAGTCCACCTACAAGAATAGCGACCGAACCAACCTTTGGCGTAGATCCGGTAGGGATACCAGCACGACGAGCACTTGTAGGCCAATCGCTTGCATTACCAAAACCAACGGTGCTTATGCCGTATGTCTGATATACCATCCAAGCAGTGTAGCTAACACACTCGCGATTACACATGCCCCAGCTGTCTTGGTAGGAACATCCGGGCACGTCATCGCTAGTGTGCGCGTAGTTACAGCCCCAGGGGCCGTAAGACCCGGATGCCGTTGCCGGGTAGCCGCCTCCACAAGATCCACTGGTTATGACCTGGCCCGAGCTATCTAGCCGCCGGTTAGCTGCGGCCTGCGCCGCACGCAGCGAAGCTATCTGGCTCTGGTTAGAAGCGATTTGCGCGTTGTAGGCGGCTTGTTGACCCTGGTTGTAGGCCAACATTTGTTGCTGCTGGGCCTGGGCCTGGGTTAGCTGGTCGTTCTGTTGTTGCTCGGTTTTAACTAGAATATCTAGCTGGGCTTTTTGTTGCTGCAGTTGCACTTGTAGAGCCGCTATCTGCTGGATCAAGGAATCGATCTTATTTTGGACGGCGGTACGGTTCTCTTCTTGATCGACGTAGTCGCTGAGGTTTTTGCTGGTTGCCAGCTCTTCAATAGTAGACATCTGGCCATCGATGTACATGGCCTTAATGACCTCTCCCATCAAGGCTTTTTGCTCGGTGATCTTGTTTTGGGCATCGGTAATTTGGTTCTGCAAATCAGTCTGCTTAGCCTGGTTGGCTGCCAGAGCCGCCTGCAAGGCGCTAATTTGGCCTTGCAAAATGTTAATGGCACCCTGATAGCTGCCGGCCTGAGCCTGTAAACCACTGACCGTGTTCTGGGTTTGGCTATTTTGGTTCTGCAGAGCTTGAATTTGCGAGTCGTATTGGTCGGCATGGACGACCGCGCCGACACTGGCTAGGCTAGCCAAAGCCAGCATCATTAAAGCGATGCGCAAACGTTTAAAAGCCGGTTTTTCAGTTTTGTGAGGCATAATTTTTATTTTGTTTATGCTATGAATTATTGTACCACCACTAATCAAATTTGGCTACCCTCTCTTACTAGTATTATCAGTTTACTTAGTCTTGAATTTTAGGTAACGGCGGGTCGCTATGACTGAGGATACCGTTCCTATGAGTATACCAATAGCGATTTGAACTGTCAAAAATCTTACAAAATGCGAGTCAAAATATTGATTAGCATAGTTGATATCGAGCAGGCCGAGTGAGCTGGCTTGCAGGGCGTTGCTTGAGGCTAGAAAGGCCGAATTGACAATCAATACCGAGAATATAGCACTAAGCAGGCCGTAGATGGCACTCTCTACCACGAAAGGGCCGCGGATGTACGATGTGCTGGCGCCAAGTAGCCGCATAATGGTGATCTCGTCGCGCCGGTTAAAAATAGCCATCTGGATAGTATTAA
This sequence comes from Saccharimonadales bacterium (SeqCode), assembly GCA_036276195.1. Classification (GTDB taxonomy): domain Bacteria; phylum Patescibacteriota; class Saccharimonadia; order Saccharimonadales; family UBA4665; genus DATBED01. Next base: position 12,370 of record DATBED010000065.1, read on the forward strand.
AGATAATCAAGGCGCAAATCACGGCAAAAACCGCTACCGTAACTACGCCTATCTTGCGCAGCACATTAGTGGCGTGGGTGATGTTATCGATTGCCTGCTTGCGGTCACCATTATAAGAGGGTGAATCGCTGGTTTGCAGAGCGTGGTTGGCCGGTTTATCGAGGAAGTTCTTAATACTCGGTATTTGGTTTAGATTACGAGGAAAGATCAAAATAGTAGCCGGAATTGGGTTACCCGACTCGGTCGCCGCCGTTACTAAGTCGGTATTACTTTTATTCTGGTTAATATAGCTCTGCAACGCCTGTTGCTTGTTCAAATACTCAACCTTTTTAACATCGGGCCGTTTTTGCAGCGACGCCGTCAGCTGCTTGGCCTGGGCATCGGTTGTCGAATCTTGCAAGTACACCGACACATCAATCTTATTAGTAATTTGTTGGATAGTATTCGAGAAGGTGGCGTTAGTGATCAACGAAAACAGCACGATGGTCAGCGTGACTACCATCACGGCCATGGCCGCCGTCGCCAAACTAATATTGCGCATGAAATTAATAATTCCGGTATGAATGACGCGCCAAAGTGTAATTAAACGGTATGATTTCATGCTTTAGACTTCATGCTTTATAGGTCGCGTTGGCCCGGTCGCTGGCCACCTTGCCGTTGTGAATGGTCACCACCCGCCGTTTTAAGCGGTTCACAATATCTTGGTTGTGGGTGGTCAGGAGCACCGTTGTGCCATAACGGTTAATTTTTTCTAGAACGCGGATCACGTCCCAAGCGTGCTTGGGATCCAGGTTGCCGGTTGGCTCATCGGCAATGAGGATGCGCGGTTGGCGCACAATTGCCCGGGCAATCGCCACCCGTTGGCGCTCGCCGCCAGACAGTTCGCGCGGCATGCGGTTATCTTTGCCCTTCAAGTTAACAATGTCGAGCACTTTGGGCACGGTGTGGCGGATTTCGCGGTTGGATACGCCGACAATTTCCAGGGCAAAGGCCACGTTTTCAAATACCGTTTTGCCGGGCAGCAGCTTGAAGTCCTGGAAAACCACGCCAATCTTGCGCCGCAGCATTGGTATGTCTTTATCTTTTAGTTTGTCGTAATCGATGCCGCCGACGATAATTTTGCCGCTGGTTGGGCGCTCCTCGCGTGTGAGTAATCTAAGCAAGGTGGTTTTGCCGGCGCCGCTCTGCCCCACCACAATCACAAACTCTTTCGGCTCCACGTGGAGTGTTATTCGGTCTAAGGCAGCGTCTACGTCACGACTATAGGTCTTGGTTACCCGATCCAACAAAATCATTAGCCTTATTCTAACATATCTAGTGAAAGGCGGCTTTGACTCCCGGGCGAGTCAGGTACCATATGACGCCGCCGCTAATTAAGAGGGACAGACTGCTGCGCATGTAATCAATACCAATGGCCTTGCCTACCTGTTTACGCTGTAGATTGATTTGGGTATTAAGATTATCGATAGCGACTTCTTCTTGGGGCGAGGCGTGGGTACTGACCTTAGTAACGGCGTCATTGTATTGGACCGATAGCTGGTTAATCCTGGATTCGGTGGCCATTAGGCCGATGATAACCAAGATAACCGCTGCAATGTTAAGCCCCTGAAAAACCACGGCCGCCTGCCTGGCCAGATCCACCTTGGTAAACAAACCAACGACTACCAGCAAGTCCACAACCACGGCTAGGCTGTAGAGGGTGCTGGTGTTGGCGCTTAAGAATGAGATCACTAAATCGAGCGCTGCTAGGCCGCCAATGATATAAATACCTTTAGGCAGTTTGGGCTGAATTTTAGCGTTGAGCCCCAAGCTGGAAGCCGACACGCCCATTGGCATAGCGCTGTTTTGGGCTTGAGTTACAGTGGTTGGAGTAGCCTGGGGCTGTTGGAACCCAGGCATCGGCACCCTAACCGGCGGAGCCACCGGCTGCGCCAAATTGGCAGCAGGCTGCACCGGGATTGGAGCCGAAACAGCCGGCTGGCCCACAGATTGCGGCGGCGCCATTGATCGCATTATCGGCTGTCTGACCCCTGTCTGGTAATCGACTCGGCCCATCGGGCGAAGTCCAGGTTGCGCAGCCGGAGACGGTGGCGATTGAGCAGGTTGAGGCTGTGGCTGGCTAACCGGTTGAGGCGCTTCTGTCGTTAGCTCATTTAAAGCCCTGTCATCAAGCGTGTTTAAAATATCATCCATTTTTGTTTTAAAACCTGACTCAAGCGTACCGGTTATGGCTAGCCTAAGTCAAATCACAGCCCATTTTTGACTATTAAAGTTTGGCTACTATGTTTTATCGGCGACGTATAAAGTATGGCAATTGCCATACTTTATACGTCTGCCAGAAATTGTGATAAACATTAATGTAAGCTGTTTACTATAGAAGTATTTAACTTAATAAAGGCACTGTCGAGATAGTGACACTTGTTACTAAATGGACAGCGGGCTAGAGAGTAGAAAAGACGATGGGCTTTGAGATTCAGGTTTTATAAAGCTGGTCATGACTACCGACGTCACTAAACATTACCCTATTCTGGCCGAACTTTTGATAATAATATATGGCAAGTCCGCAGATTATTACATCATCGAGCGCAAGTGATCAAGAGCCTCCTCTCTATTCATCGGAGGCCCGATACGATTATGTTTTATATCGTCTTCGACTGCGCGCAAAACTTTTTCTAACTCGGCGTTTGGTTCCAGACTATCGGTTAAAATAACCTTCCTGGAGCGTAGCATTTGCCTAATATTGGCATTTAGCAAAGAGCTGGTGGTAGTGCCCAGTTCTTTGGCATATTGCTGCAAAGCCTTCTTGGTTTTAGGGTCGGTCTTGAAGTTAATAACAGCGCTATTCATGGTTTTAATTGTATATAAAACGAATACTCCGTCAATAACTAGGCTGTCAGGCTGTAATCGAGGTAGGCATTAATAAGGGGATCCAGCTGGCCGTCGAGAACGGCGTCGGGGTCGGAGGTTTCGTACTTTGTGCGTAGGTCTTTGACTTGTTTATAAGGGTGAAGCACGTAGCTACGGATCTGGTTGCCCCACTCGGCCGACTGGTTCGGCCCCTTAAGTTCATTAATTTTCTCGGCATGCTGCTCCAACTGCAGCTGGGCCAGGCGCGAGCGCAAAATCGTCATGGCCATCTCTTTATTTTGCAGCTGTGACCGCTCGTTTTGGATAGCCACGGTGATGCCGGTCGGCAAATGGGTTACCCGCACGGCCGAGTCGGTCGTATTGACCGATTGGCCGCCGTGGCCGCCGCTGCGGTAGACGTCGATCTTCAGGTCTTTTTCATCGATTTCCAGCTCGGCCGGCTGGTCAATTTTAGGCATAACCTCAACCTTGGCGAAACTAGTCTGGCGCAGGTTGTCGGCATTAAACGGACTCAACCGCACCAGACGGTGCACGCCATTCTCCCCCTTCAATTTGCCATAGGCAAAGGGGCCCTCTACTTCAAGCGTCACGCTTTTTAGGCCGGCTTCGTCGCCGGCAGATTCTTCTACAAGTGTGGCCTTCCATCTGTTATTTTCGAAATAGCGACTGTACATTCTGAATAACATTTGTGTCCAGTCCTGGGCATCAGTGCCACCGGCGCCGGCATAGAGGCTGACGATGGCATGGTGGTCGTCGTATGGCCCGCTGAACTTCAAATCAGCCTTATTTGCATCTATCTGCTCTGAAATATCTTGTAGCTTTTCTACCAGCTCCGATTCCAGGCTAGAATCATTTAGTTCTAATAAGTCGAGGAGGTCCTTCAGCTCCGTTTGGATTTTTCGCCATGGCTCGATCCGCGATCCAATCCTAGATATTTTTTTCATGACCACTTGGGCATCATTCGAATCATTCCAAAAGCCGGGCTGCTGGCTTTGGGTTTCAAGTTTAGCAAGCTCCTGCTCCAAGTCGGAAATTTTCAGTTTGGCTAGAGTTGATGCCAGCTCTGACTGTAATGCTTCGGCCTGCTTTTTTAGGTCTTCCATTTTAAAAGTATAGCAGTCTAGCGGTACCACAGCGGTGCTAGGACGTACTGCAAGTCGGAAGCGAAAGCCGGGCCGCAGTTACCAAGCACGCCCACTCCCCATAATTTTTCAGCGAACATGGTATTGGCCACGGCCACCATGAGCTCTTTATCGACGGCTTTGATGCGTTCGGGCACGCGGTAATAATCGTCGATAACTCCATCGAAGAAGTAGCGGCCGGCGTAGCCGGATGAAGTGCCGCCGACGGTTTGGGCACTACGCTGAAAGCGGCCTAAGGCGTACTGTTTAGTAGCTTCAATTTCGTCATCAGCGATTTCACCGTCCATCACCTTTGCCAGTTCGCTGACGACTATATGCATCAGAGCTCTAGCGTTCTTATCTGATACCTGGGCGCCGAACCACCAGTTGCTGGAGTTTTTGGTTTGGGATAGACCGGAGTTCATTCCATAAACCAGACCGCGCTCCCGGGCCGTGCCTAGAATCTTGGAGTACAAGGTTTCGGTCAACATGGTATTGATAAGGTTTAGGGCGTCAACTTCGTCGTCGTTCAGGCGTTGATTGGTAAAGGTGTCGATATAAAAGTAAAGATTTTCGACCGTGTCGTTTTGGACGTAAACCGGCGCCTCAAGATTATGCGGACGTTCGGTAGGCAAAGCAAAACGTTTGCCTTTTTTAGGCAGCTCAACGTTCTCGAGCAATGTTATAACAGATTCGCGCCTGGCAGAGGTTAAGTTGCCGGCAATCACAAAACGCATATTCGGCGCGAAATGGGTTCGCTGGTAATGGTCGCGTACATCGCTGACAGTGACATTGCTCATAATTTCCAGCCGCTCGGCATCGGTTTTGGCGATCAGCCCAAAATTGGAGCGCATTTCCAGACTGAGCCGCCGGAAATGGTTGTTGCTGCGAGCCGCCATTTCCTCTTGGACGTTGCCAAACTCGGCCGTGAATTCTTCCTCTAGAAAGAGCGGCTTGGTGATGGCCACCAGCAATAACCCTAGCACGCGATCCCACTCGAAATCGGCACATTCGGCCTCGTAGGTAATGTCGTACACTCCGGTGGTAGCATTAGAATAAGCGCCATTCTTCTCAAGCTCGGCCTGAAAATCGCGGGCTTTGGGTATAAGTTCGTTGGCGCCGAGCAGCACGTGCTCCATCAGGTGCGGCACCTCCCATTTGTCTGACTCGACCAAGTATTCGCCGGCCCGAAAATTAATGTCAAAGCTCATAACCGAGGCGTTCGGCACATGAATCAAAAGGCCGCGGGAGCCGTTCTTTAACTTGATTTCTTGCGCAGTGTGACGCAAGGTTACTTTTTCCTCCGTTTGGCGGCTGTTTTGCGTTTGCGTTCGTTCTTACGGGTTTTTTTGCGGTTTTCGTTAAGCTTTTTGTTGGCTTCACGCTCGGTTTGACTAGAGAAGTTCTTTTCGTTGAACTCGGATTCCCCCTGAACAATGGCGTTGGCGTTATCGACAGAGCCGCGGGCCGCCAGGGTTAGGTCGGTCTCGGTAGCTCGGTCTAGTTCTTCTTGGCTGATGGGCTGGGCGTGGAAGAGGTGCATCAACACATCGTGCCGTAGGCTATTTTGCATGTCGTCGAACAGCAGCTGGCCGCGGCGGCGATATTCAACCAGCGGGTCTTGCTGGCCAACGCTCATCCAGTGGATACCTTCACGCAAATGGTCCATATTCTCGAGGTGTTGCATCCACAAATTGTCGAGCACTTGCAGGTAAATATCGCGCTCAACCTTGCGCATGATCTCGGGCGTGAAAGCCACTGCCCGGCCTTGGTAAAGCTCCAGTGCTTCAGTCTGCAATATCTTTTCGAACTTGTCGGCTTCAGTACCGAACAGCCGGTCGAGCGTGGCTTCGTCGAATGGAAAAAGCTCACGCAGTATGTCTTCAAATTTATCGGTTGTTACTAGCGGCGAGGTCGCCAAACTATGCGCCTCATCGTTAATCATGATTTTGACGCGTTTGGATATGTCTTGGGAGCGCAGAATTTCGCGGCGCATGGCGTAAATTGCCCGGCGATGGCGATTCATTACATCGTCGTATTGCACGACGGTTTTACGCTGGTCAAAATGGAAACCCTCCACCTTTTTCTGGGCTCCTTCGAGGGAGCGGCTGATTAGGCGGTTTTCGATGGGTACTTCGTCGTCGACATTGAGCCGGCCCATGACATTAGCAATGCGGTCGCCGCCGAAAATACGCATTAAGTCGTCTTCGGTGCTGACAAAGAACTGGGTTACGCCAGGGTCGCCTTGGCGGCCGGAGCGGCCGCGCAGCTGGTTGTCGATACGGCGCGATTCATGACGTTCGCTGCCCAGCACAAACAGGCCGCCCAGCTCTTTGATGCCTTCATCTAACACGATGTCGGTACCACGGCCGGCAATGTTAGTAGCCAGCGTTACGGCGCCCTTTTCGCCAGCTTTGGCCACAATTTTAGCCTCGCGCTCGTTATTCTTAGCGTTCAATACTTGATGAGGAACGCCGGATTTGGTCAGCAGCTGGCCCAGTGCCTCGTTCTTCTCAATTGAAACCGTGCCGATCAGCACCGGCTGCCCTTTGGTGTGCAGCGCCTGCACCTCTTGGACGATGGCTTTAAACTTGGCCTTTTCGGTGCGGTAAATGCGGTCGGAGCGGTCGATACGGGCCAGCACCCGGTTGGAGGGCACCTCAACCACATCGAGCTTGTAAATCTGGTGGAACTCCTCGGCTTCGGTCAGGGCCGTGCCGGTCATGCCGGCCAGTTTTTCATACAGGCGAAAATAGTTCTGGAAAGATATTGTGGCCAGGGTCATCGACTCTTGCTGGACCTCAACCCCCTCTTTGGCCTCGATGGCTTGGTGCAGGCCCTCGTTATAACGCCGGCCCGGCAATAGGCGGCCGGTAAATTCGTCGACAATCACCACTTCGCCTTCTTTGGTTACCACATAATCTTTGTCGCGGGTGAACAGCGCCTGGGCCCGCATGGCCTGCTGCAAGTGGTAAATAGTGCGGATATTTTCGGAACCGTAAAGGTTATCGATGCCCAGTATTTTTTCGATCTTATTTACCCCGGCATCGGTTAAAATGACGGTTTTGCGCTTCTCGTCTGTCTCGAAGTGCTTGTCTTTGCTGAGCTGGCGCACCACCTTGGCGAACTGGGCGTATGCCGTGCCGCTGGTGACACTGGGAGCGCTAATAATCAGCGGCGTGCGGGCCTCGTCGATCAAAATGGAGTCGACCTCGTCGACAATGGCATAGTGCAAGTCGCGCTGGCGCAGCTGGTCTTCTTCGCGCACCATGTTATCGCGCAAGTAGTCAAAGCCGAACTCATTGTTCGTGCCATAAGTTACGTCAGCCGCGTAAGCTTCTTGCCTGGTGGCTGGCCGCAGGTGGCGGAAGCGCTCGTCTTCGTGCTCGGTGTTAGTAAAGCTAGGGTCATAAATGTAGCTATGACCGGCCGGTTCGCCGCCAATAATCACCCCCGTGCTCAAGCCCAGAAAATTATAGACCTGGCCCATCCAGCCGGCATCGCGCTGTGCCAAGTAATCGTTGACCGTGACTACATGCACGCCCTTTTCGGTCAGGGCGTTCAGGTAAACCGGCAGCGTGGCCACTAGCGTTTTGCCCTCGCCGGTTTTCATTTCCGACACATTGCCCTCATGCAGCACCATGCCGCCGATCAGCTGTACGTCAAAGTGCCGCTGCCCTAGCGCCCGGGTAGCCGCCTCTCGGGCCACGGCAAAGGCATCGGACAAAATATTATCTAGCGTCTCTTTCTTGAGCCGCTTTTTCAACACATCGGTTTGCTCGCGCAGCTGCTTGTCGGTCATTTTGGTGTACTTGTCGGCCTGGGCATTGACCAGCTTAGTGCGCTTGCGCAGCCGCTTGACCGTCTTGGCCTGCGGATCCCCTAAAATTTTTTTAAAAACAATATTCATCAGTCGTTAAATGCCTCCCGGTTACTGAAACAGAGTCGATTTCGTGGCTATATTATAGCGAGTTTCCCCGCTAAAAGCGACGTTTAAAATTATAAAGTTAGACTTTCTAGGCCTCGCGGCGGCGGAAACGGGCAAAGAGATGGCGCTGCAACTTGCCGCTGCCGTGCAATTCCTTATATTTTTGCAACTGCTGCTTAAGCTTGGCTTCGGTGATGTCGACGGCGGCGTACATATTCAAACCGTCTTCTTTTACAACTATGGTTTCGTGCGGCAAATGAATTGTTACTTCGCAGCGGCTGTGGTTGTTATTTTTGAGCTTAGCTTCTTCTTTGAGGTGGACATCGGCGTGGGCACTGGGACGGGCATGGCGCGAAATATAACGGTCGAGGTTGCCGATCTTCTTGGTGACATAGGCGCGGAGTTTGGTATCGACATTGGCGTGTACGCCGTGGATCTCGAACTTTTGGAACATCTTTCCTCCTTCGCTTAAAGCTAATCAAGGGTGCTATCGTATTATACGCTCTTGAACCTTAGATTTCTGTGTGGGCGCCCATAAAAGGCTGGAGGACATCTGGGATTTTGATGTTGCCGTCCGCGGTTTGGTAGTTTTCGAGGATGGCGATCATGATGCGGCCCAGCGCGAAAGCCGTCGCATCGTTAGTATGGACCAGCTGCGTCTGGCCGTCGTGGCGCTTCAGCCGAATCTTCAAGTCGCGTGCCTGGTAATCCGTCATGTAATCAGCGGTGTGGGTTTCGCGGTACTGGCCCTGCCCCGGCAGCCAAACCTCGAGGTCAACGCCGCGGGCGTTCGGCTTGCCAATGTCAAAAGTGCTCTTCTGCAGCATCTGATAAGGCAGACCTAGCTGCTGCACCAGGTATTCCTGAATGGCGATTAGTAGCAAGTGTTCTTGCAGGCCGGTTTCGGGGGTGCTGAAAACTTCCATCTCTAGCTTATCGAATTGATGCATGCGGAAAATGCCCTCGGTGTCTTTGCCGTAAGTGCCGGCCTCGCGGCGGAAGCTGGTGCTGTAGCCTAGGTAGCGGATGGGCAACATATCTTCCGGCAGAATTTCGTTCCAGTACATGGTGCAAAGCGTGTGCTCGGCGCTGGCGTTGAGCCAGAGGTCATCTTGGGCCAGTTGGTAAGTCACTTCCTCGGCATTCAAGCGGGCGCTGGCCGCGTAAGGTTCGGTGCGCAGAACGGCCGGCGGCAGGACTGGCGTGAACGGCTTAGGTGACAGCTCCAAACCATTTTCTTCAATCAGTTTTTGGATGATTTTTTCATCACCGAGTGTCTGCATAACCCACTGAATAATGGCAAATTGCAAACGGACCAAGTCTCCTTTTAGATAAGCAAAGCGGCTGCCGGCAATTTTGGCGGCTCGCTCTTTGTCGATCCAATCTTTTGGTTCGGCCAGCTCATGATGTTGTTTAGGTTCAAAATCAAAGTTGGGTCTCTGGCCGACGGTTTTGGCAAGCACATTGTCTTCTTCGCTGGAACCGACCGGTACGTCATCCAGCGGCATGTTCGGCACGGCTTTAAGCAAAGTCTCGAACTCTTGTTCAATGGCCGCCAGCTTGTGCTCCAGATCGCCCAACTGATCTCGTAATTCCCTTCCTTTAGCAATCTGTTCTTCACTTGGTTTTTGGCCTTTGGTCTGTTCGGTCAATTCATTGCGCTGGCGCCGCAAATCTTCAACCTGCTGTAATAGCTCTCGCCGTTCGCTATCGAAACCCAGCAACTGCTGCACATCAATCTCGTAGCCCTTCTGCCTGGACTTGTCGGCCACCAACTCCGGGTTATCCCTAATAAACTGAATATCTAACATGCCTACATTATAGCGTGATTTATCTGCTCATTTTAACGGCGACGTATAAAGTATGGCATTTGCCATACTTTATACCGCTAGCCTAAGCTAGGCTGTAGCTTCGCTAAGCGGTGGCAGTAACTTGACCCTGCCTGTGTTATAAGCTGATTGAACAGCCTGCATCAGTTTTGTAGCTCCGTCGTACATCTCAACTTTTTCTCTAGCTCCAAGCAGACGCGCATCATTTCTGATACCTTGGTGATTCGTGAAAACGCTTAGGGAGGGAGTCATGGTAGGAGTGGCAAACTGACCAGAATCATCATGCTCTAAAGAATTACTAAGAGTAAGCCTGACGTGCAAATCATGTTTTTCAGGCCGAGAGAAACACCAATCAAGAACTTTAGTTGTTTGGCCAGGCGATTCAGGTTTCTTCTTAAACGTCGAACCAACGATCATTACAGTGTCTTCACCGAGCCGAGAACTTACCCTAGATTTTTCGTCAAAGTTGCGGCCACCTTGCTCTAACACTTTCATCCATAACCCATTAAAAGAAAGGGCTTCTTGCATTGTTTTTCTGTTAGCTCTTTGGAGGGATTTTTCCCTGCTAGAAGCGCTAGGATTAGAGTCATATAAGATCTGTTTAACCAGTTGGAGTGCTCTACTACCCAGCCTACCTTTACGGGGAAGTGATGCGTCAGCTTCCTGAACGAGGTGTAACTTTGAACCTTCAGGCAATTTCATTATACGTATTATATACTAACTAGTTATACGCGTCAATGTAGCGTTTCAAGGTGTTTGAGGGTTAGTTCGGTGCGGGCGCGGGCATAGCTGCAGAATTCGCAGGGGCCACCCATAGCGGCGGTGCCGACGGGCGGCATATCGTCAGATTCTATACACTGCTTCATTTTGATTAGCGTCGGTTCGACCCACGAGTCGCTGCCGGTATATGGAATTAGCTTGGTGCGGAACTCCAAATGGTCGTTAAAGCTGTCGAGGTCGATGCGGGCGTTAGTATAAACGAAGTAGCCTGTATTGCTGACCGTAAAACCGTTCTGCCGTAGCAGCCACTGATAGACCTCCAGCTGTCGCTTGTAGCTGATTTGCCAGTCGGAATCTATATCGACTTCTCTGTTCTTGGAGGTGGCTTTATAGTCGACCACAATCAGTTCGCCGGCGTCGTTGACCCAGATGTCGTCGACGGCACCGAACACGTGCAGGTTGGTCGGCTCATGCAAGGTCGACACGCCGGTGAAGTTGGCCCGCCACTTGTTCAGATCGTTATGGGCGTAAGGAATGGCCTGGATCTTATTATCGAGCATGATCGGGTGGGGCGTGCCGGCGGTGCGGTGCCGATCAAACTCCTTTTTGTAGAGTTCATCAATCGTTTTATTTATATTGAACGGCGGGCTGGACGGGCGGCCGATTTTTAGGCGAGCATCAAGCCAGAAGCAACGCGCACACTGCGTGAACAGCTCAATCTTGGAGCGCGAAACTTTATAAACCGCCGCCTGCCCCGGCTGGTACGGCAGCGACCTTTGCCTAGCATATGCCATTCCCTACATTATAGCCTAGATATTTTCGAGGATACTCATTAACTCGGCTGGCGTGTCGGCTACGGCGGTTGGCTTGAGGGCGCGCAGCGATTCCGGTCGCGCAAAACCCCAGGTGACGGCCACTACTCGCAGCTTGAGCGATTGGGCGGATTGGACGTCGCGCAGCTCGTCACCAATGTAAATGGCGTTCCCTTTTTCGATGTTCTGCTCCTTCAGCAGCTTGCGCAGCGCCGGCGCTTTGCCAAAGACCACTATGCCGCCATAAATTTCCAAGAAGCTTTCCTGCAATTTATGGTGGCGCAAAAATATACGCATGTTGCGCACTGTGTTACTACTAATAATGAATAGCTCGTGGCCCTCGGCGTGCAGTTTTTCAATTAGTTCCGGCATGCCCTGGAATGGCTTAAGGTCTTTAAGGTACGGCTCCATCACGCGGCGGCCCTTGTAGTAAAGCAGCGGCAGGCGCCACCAGCGGTGCCCCAGCCGCCGTGATATGGCCGCCAGCGGCAAGCCATGCAGGCTTTGACGCCGTTCCTCGCTTATATGATCGATCTTAGCTTCGCGAGCAATGAAATCTATGAAGTAATCGATCGTGTCAGCGATGGTACCGTCGAAGTCGAAAATTATGGCTGCCACGACTACAGTGTACACAATCGGCTTATGGGGATAAAATTAGATTATGGCGAGTTTAGAAACGGCAACACTGGGCGGTGGATGTTATTGGTGCTTAGAGGCCTTCTATCAGCGTGTCGTTGGCATTGAATCGGTTACCTCTGGTTACAGCGGCGGCCATGTAGCTAACCCTACTCCCGAGCAGGTTTACAGGGGCGATACCGGCCACGCCGAGGTGGTGCAGCTTAAGTTTGACCCGAGCGTCATCAGCTACCACGAAATCCTGGAAATCTTTTACGTGATGCACGACCCAACAACGTTGAATCGCCAAGATCACGATGTCGGCGAAGAATACCGCTCCATCATCCTCTACCATAACGACGAACAGGAGCGAATCGCCGAAGAAACTACCAAAACCTTTGCCGCCGATTTATATAAGGATCCAATTGTCACCCAAATTGAGCCCTTCACCAAATTCTGGCCGGCCGAAGAGTACATGCAAGACTATTACAATAAAAACCCGACCGCCGGCTATTGTCTAGTTGTGATCGACCCCAAAATCCGCAAACTGCGCCAAAAATTCTCCGCCAAACTCAAACCAGAAGCCTAGCCTTAGAAGATTTTTATTAGGGACATTATGGCCGCCACCAGAACGACCAGGCCCAGCGCCCGGCGGAAGTAGTTAACTCCCTTAAACAGTTCCAAGCTAGCCCATACTATTAAAGCCACGTCGGCCGCGCCAGAGAAAATGTCGGCCGTGTGGCCATTGAAGAATAGCGAAATGAGGGTTAAAACGGCCCAGGCAATCAGATAAGGGTTCGGCGTCTGCCAAATAACGACATGCCCCCTCTTGTCTTTCCAGATTTCATCCCATAAATTCATCGCTCTAGTATACGGCAAAAATCATTCCAATTCGTGGATTTTTTGATGGTCAAGCCCGTAATAATGTGCTATTTCGTGCCAAAGAGTGTGCTTAATCTGCTCTTTGAGCTCGACCAGATTGCTGGAGTGGTACTGCAGCGGTATTTTGAAGAGCGTGATTTTATCGGGCAAAAGCCGCGCTATGCCTTGGCGCTGTGGCAGCGGCGTGCCTTCGTACAGGCCGAGCAGCGTTTGGTCGTTTCTTAGCGCCAGTTGCTGCCGCTGTTCCGGTGTGGGCACATCTTCGTAAAGGATCGCCACGTTCTTAATAGCCTTAACATGTTCGCCCGGCAGCTCCTCCAGCGCTTGGTTTATCAACTGCTGGAATTCTTCGTCGTTAACTTCAATCATTACTATACATAATATAGCAAGAGCTTTAATTTTGCTACAATTTGAGGTCGGGGTAGATGGTTTTGGTGGTTTCGTCGATTTCGTGCCGCAGTTGCGGGAACGGCACGCCTTCTCGGGCGGTTACGCCTTCAAAAACCCAGAAAACGCGTTCGCTGAAGCCCCAGCCCACGGCCGGCGGCATGCCGTACTCCAGCATTTCCACGTAGTCAATGTCGAGCATCATGGCCTCTTCGTCGCCGGCATCGCGCAGCTTTTGCTGTTCCACAAAGCGATTCAGCTGATCTAGCGGGTCATTCAATTCGGAAAAGCCATTGCCCAGTTCGGCACCGGCAATGATCGGCTGGAAGCGCTGGACCGTTTGAGGATTATCAGGATTGGTTTTTGACAAAGGACTAATAAAAGTTGGCGTGTTAACCAGCCAGACCGGCCCGGCCACGTCTTTGCGGATGTTCTTCCACAGTTTGTCTATGCCGCGGGCTTTATTTTCCGTCTGCTCCACCTCAAGACCATTAGCAGCAAGAGTCGCCTTGACGTCTTCGAGCGAACAGTCCAGCGGGTTAAGCCCATAGCGATCTTTAATAACTTCCACATAATCCCACTCCTCCCAATCCTTAGTGAGGTCGACATCGAACTGGCCGAGTTTGAATTTGAGCGTTCCAAAGGTAGTTTGCAGCACCGAGCGGTACATGTCTGTCATAAATTTCATTCCGTCGCGCCAGTCGGCGTAGGCCCAGTACCATTCCATGGCCACGTGCTCGGGCAGATGCTCGTCGGAGTAGTTTTCGTTGCGGAAGCGCGGGCCGATGTCGTACACCTTCTCGAAACCGGCGCCCAGCAGCCGCTTAAGTGGCAGCTCATGGCTAATCCGTAGGTAAAAGTCTTGGTCCAGCGCGTCCATATGGGTCACGAAAGGATTGGCGTCGGCCCCGCCGGTAGTGTGCTCTAGCACCGGAATATTAACCTCTGTAAAACCGTTTTGGTTGAGGTAGTCGCGCGTGGCCTGCCAGAACTGGCTGCGGCGCACAAAGCGCTCGCGCACATCGAGGTTGACGTTCATATCGACGTAACGGCGACGCAGGCGCTCCTCCTTATTGGTAAACGACTCGTGCGACTGCGGCATTGGCCGCAAAGATTTGGCTAGTAATCTAAGTTTATGCGCTTCCACCGAGATTTCGCCAGTTTGGGTTTTAATGACGGGGCCACTAGCCTCAATAAAATCACCGACGTCTAATAGCGGAAGCTGGTCAAAACCGATTTGGCTGTTAGCCGCATCAAGACCGGCCAATTTATCCGGTGCCAGGAATAGCTGCACTTGCCCGCTCTGGTCGCGGATTACCACAAAGGCGATCTTGCCAAACTTGCGGATGTTCATAACCCGCCCCACCACCGTCACTTCCTGGCCGTTCAGCTCGTCGAACTTGCCTGAAATGTCAGCCAGAGCATGCGTTCGCCCGGCTTTAGCCGGATACGAATCCAAGCCCAGCTGCTTCAGCTCGTCGAGCTTGCGCAGCCGCTCATCCCTTAGTTCCTTCAACGTCGCCATTTATTTTCTCGCATCAATTAATTTTAAGCCAGGTAGTTCTAGTTTGGAAATTTCAGCGTCAGACATCATTAATGGCTGGTGGCTTTGGATAGCCAAGGCGATTATAGCAATGTCGAAGGGATCTCTGTGCCTAACGCCGGCTAAGCTAATGAAAATTCTAAGTTGATCAACCGATAGTTCAGCTACTTGAATCCCCAGACTTGGCAGGGCTTTGACGATAGTTTCAAAGTAGCGAAAGCGCCCGATTCGTTCTTTAATAGCGATCTCGTACAGTGAGGCCTGGCTGATTTGTAGGTTTGGTGTGTTTTTGATCGCCTCGGCCGCCTGGGCGCCTAACTTTTTATCACCGCCGACAGCCCAAATTAGGACATTGGTATCAATAATCATAAGGCCAATTATTAAGGTAACGACTT
This sequence comes from Saccharimonadales bacterium (SeqCode), assembly GCA_036276195.1. Taxonomy (GTDB): domain Bacteria; phylum Patescibacteriota; class Saccharimonadia; order Saccharimonadales; family UBA4665; genus DATBED01. Next base: position 27,470 of record DATBED010000065.1, read on the forward strand.
ATTATTAATCATGGCGTCGGCGATTTGGTCGTCGAGCTCTTTGCTGAAAGCATCGGGAGCCACCCAGATTTTACCCTTAAGGGTACCTAGCTGGCGATATGGTTTTTTAGCCTTCGCTTCCGTCTGGGGGATCAACTCCGGCTCTACCACTAGTGAAACTTCATATTTGCCATAGGCCCCTATGGCAATTTTTTCACCGCGTTTAGCGGCCGCGATATATTTACTAAGGTTAGTTTTGGCATCGTGTACCGAAATTGTTTTCATATACTTAGCTTAGCTAAGTTTTAGGTTTCGGTCAAGAGATGCCAACGATTTTGTAGCTGGTGGTTTCGGCAGCGGCGGTGATTTCGACTTTGTCGCCCTCTTGTTTGCCCAGTAAGGCCTGACCAATGGGCGATTCGTCGCTGATTTTACCATTTAAGGGGTCGGCTTCTACCGTGCCGACTACTTGAAACTCTTTAGTTTTGCCATCGCTTTTCAGTTTAACAACCGAGCCGAGTTGCACCTGGCTATCGCCGCGCGGTTTCTTGATAATTTCAGCATTTTGCAAGATGTTTTGCAGTTCGGCGCCCCGGGCTTCGTTGCGGTCTTTCTCGGCCAAGGCTGACTGATACTCGGCATTCTCGGTCAAATCGCCCAGTTCGCGGGCCGATTTAATGGCGTCGGCTATGTCGCCGCGCTTGGCCATTAGGGAATCTAGCTCCGCTTGGAGCTCATCCACACCCGCCTTGGTCAATCGGAACAATTTTTTCATAGGGGAGCAATCTCCTTAACATTTCCTCGGCCGCCCGTAGTTGGCCTTATTATAGCAATTTCTACTCGGCGATGCCTAGTCTTTTCATCAGTTCCTGCCGGCTAACCTGGATTGCTTCTTGAGAAGTTCGAGGCTTGAGCTCGTAGTTGTTAGCGGCCACTGTTTTGTCGCTGATGACCACACGGTACGGAATGCCCAGCAGATCGGCATCGGCAAACTTCTCGCCCGGCCGATTAGGCCGGTCGTCATATAATACTTCAACTTGCTGACTTGTCAATGAATTATAGAGTTCGTCAGCTTGCTTGACTACTTCCTCGCTGTCTCCCAACCTGGCTAGATAGACCTTATAAGGAGCAACGACTTCAGGCCAAATAACGCCTTTATCGTCATGATACTTCTCAACTATAGCCGCCATGGTACGCCCAAGGCCAATACCGTAGCAACCCATGTAATACTTTTGGCGATTGCCTCTTTCGTCAGTATATTCAGCGTCATGCATTAAATTACTATAGTGGTAGCCCAACTGAAATGTATTACCAACCTCTATACCACGTTTTTCTTGCATCTGGTCGCTAGGTTGCAATAAGGCTACATCACCCTCTATGTCAGGCTTGTAATCCCGGTCTATATTAATGTTGAGCAGATCTTTGTTCTTTTGATTAGCACCCCCATAAGCGTTTTTTACTGTACGTAAACTGTTATCTGCCACTACTAAGACTGGATAACCACTTTTGTTACCCTTTTTGGGGAAGTTTACCGGAGAAATAAATCCTGGTTCGCTACCTAAATCCTCTCGAATTTCTTCGTCAGTTGCCGAGCGTAAGTTCCAAGCGTCAGCAATATGTGTCAATTTGGTTTCATTGACCTCAAAGTCGCCACGAATAAGCACCAATACGTAACGTTTAACAGATTCGTCAAAATATAGAACATCTTTAATCTGCTGCCAGAGGGGCATTTTATGAAGGGTAGCCCCATCTTCCATAGTGGTGCCTCTAGGTGCGTCAACTGGCGTAAGTGGTAATAGATCGTCATTGATATTTTTTGGTTCAGCTTGGACTTTAGCTACGTCTTCGTGGGCCGCTTCGCCACTTTGCTTGTCAATAAAGTAGCGGCTTTCTCCAATATCGCTTTCCACGATAAACTCATGGCAATATTCGCCACCAATGTATCCATTGTCCGCCAATACTATATCTGTCTTGAGGCCCATCTCTTCGAAGATTGCTGTGTAAGAATTTTTCATCTGTTCATAAATATCTGTAAATTGTTCTTCGGTGCTGAAGCTATAGGCGTCCTTCATAACAAACTCTCGTACTCGGAGCAAGCCGCCACGCGCCCTCATTTCATCACGAAATTTCATCGAAAACTGGTAGATATTAAATGGTAAATCTTTGTAGCTGACATTGAATTTGCGTACCAAATCTACGGCCATTTCTTCAGCCGTGCCGCCAAGAGCGAATTCAGCCTGGCGCCTATCTGTAATTTTCATCAGCTCAAAACCGGTTGTTGTCGTCCGATTAGTTTCTTGCCATAACTCTAGTGGATGCAGCACCGGCATTACTACTTCCTGGCCACTGGCTTGATTCATGTGTTTACGAATGATTCGTTCAATATTTTGATGAACTCTCAGCCCAAGTGGCAGCAAGTAATAACGGCCGGCTGTGGACTCTCGAATAAAGCCGCCTTGTACAAGCAGACGGTGTGAATCAATCGGGTAATCCGTACCCTCTGTTTTAGAAGTTTTGCCAAATAGCTGGGAAAGTCTCATATAAAATCCTTTGCTTTAGTTTAACCCTTTCAACTAGCGTCACAAAACCCTCATGCGCTTCTCATAGTCTATGCGATGAAGAAACCGGCCATCATAAGTCTTGATTCGCCTATAGGCAGCTCTGTAAGCATGGTGTGCTAGTCTTATGGCATTAGCCTCAATGTAATCAGCAATATCGCCATAGTCACGAAAGTTTTCAATGTCGCCGCCTGCCGCTTCTATCGCCTTTCTATCAAGCTCATTATAGTAATCGGCATTGGCATGGACTGCTTCTACGCTTACTCGTCCTAAAATTACCAAATCAGCAATCCGCATAGCCTCTTGGTCGGATATTTCATCAGGATCTAATTGGTTATTAAATATGTTCTGGGTCTGATGGCCCCAACGTCTGTCCATCATTACTTCATCGTTTAACTGTCTTTCGTTAATCATTTTTATTCTCCGTTACAAATTAAAAACCTCCGTTCGTTTGAGACGGAGGCGTGAGTTGCTAAAAATTCAAGTTAAGCTGAAAACTACGCCCCATTGGGCGGTAGCGGGAGGTCAGAAACACAGTAGAACTTCTTGATCATGTAGGTATTTTAACATCACACATTATGATCTGCAAAACAAATCGTTAGGCATGACATACCTACCTTTGGTCTAGGTGTTAAATGTATGTACACTTTTAAAAATTAACAGGGGTAGGAATTCTTATTTGTATATACGTTTAGTAAGTAGTAAGGCAAAGAGCTGGAGCGGAGGCCTTTTGGGCTAGTGGCTGTGAATGACAAACAGGGCGACGAAGGCGATGCCGTTCTTGAGGGCGTGCAGTGTGATCGAGGCCCACAGGCTGCCGGTCTTTTCGCGCAAGTAGATCAGCACCAGGCTCAGCACGAAGGTGTCGAGCGCGGCAATGTAGAGTGGCCCGGCGGCTCCGCCCTCCGGCAGGTGGGCACTGGCAAAAAGCAGGCTGGTTAAAATGGCGGCCGGCCATAACTTAAGCGCTTTTTTAAGGCTGGTGTATAAAAAGCCGCGCACCATAATCTCTTCGGCCAGCGGCGGTAAGACCACCAAGCTAATGAAAGTCAGCACCAATGGGCCGATGCCATGTACATTATTAAAGCCGATTTGCTGCTGTTGGTTAACATTTAAGCCGGGTACGAAGTGGCTGACCACGCCGACGGTTAACAGATACAAAATGAGGTATAAGGGCAAGGCCGCCAAGCCATAAAGCGGATCAGCCCAGCGCGGCCTCTTCAGCTTAATGCTCTTGAGACTAGCCTTGTGGCGTTTAAGAAAGAAGTAGATGGCGCCGATGGTCAGGCTCTCGGCTATTAAAATAAACAAGAATTGTGCCACGACCGAATTATTGAGCCAGTCGTTGGCTTGGTTATTTGACCAGTGCCGCAGCACCGGATAAATCGAGATCACTATACCGGCCAACAGCTGGGCGCCATAGAACACCAAAACGGCAAAAACTACGCCTCCCCACGGGTTCCAAGGCACTTGCTCAACCGGCTGGGTTAGTAGCGGCAGAGGTTTAGAGGAAGCGTTTGACATCGACGAAGGTCACTAAAATGATAAGGCTGATTAGAACTATAAAGCCGGCAAAATTAACGGCCTCTTCGGCCTGGGGCGACAGCGGCCGCTTGATACCGCGGGCCGCCAGCGTGATCCACAGCCGGCCGCCGTCGAGCGCCGGGACCGGCAGGATGTTCATAATAGCCAGTGTTAACGAAATAATGGCGATAATAAACAGCATGAACTGGTAGCCCAGCAAGCTGCCGTCCTTCAAGATAACAAAGATACCAACCGGCCCAGCCACTTGGGCGCTGGCACTAGTCTGCCCATTTTCGCGGGCCACATGGTTGCCGGTGAGCGCACCGGCTATCAAGCTGCCTAAGCCGCCAAGAGCATGGCCTAGGCCTTGAAAGGTTAAAGCCGTAACTTGGGCCGTTAGGCCGACCGCCACTATCGGCGCCGACCAAGTGGAGCGCTGCACCGTAAACTGCGTTGGCACAATCCCTAAGTAACCTTTGGGATTATTGGTCTTCTGACTGGCCTCTACTACCGACACAGTCAATAAAGAAGCCTTGGTTTCATGATGTTGGCCACCCCTCAAGTAAAATATCTCGACGGTCTGACCGGCAAAGCGCTTCGTCACGTCTGGCAACTTCGAATAATCGTTGACAGCCACGGGGCTATGGCCGGCTATAGCAATGTTGGTTAGCACGTCTTCGGCCTTCAGCCCGGCCTTGGCCGCGGGCGAGCCAGACTCCACCTCACCGATCAAGACTTGCTGCGACACTAGCTGGGTGTCGCTTTTGACGGTGTACTGGTTGGGAATGAGCTTGGGCATGCCAATCAACGCCAGCAACGTCAGTAGTACCAGCGCCGTCGCCAGGTTCATCACTACTCCGGCGGCCATAATCTTGCTTTTGACCCACAGACTGGCCGCGCCAAAGCTGCCCAGCTCGGTGTCGGAGTCGTGCTCGCCCTTCAACTTTACAAAACCACCCAAAGGAATGAGGTTGAGCGAAAACAGCCAGCCGCCTTTGGTTTTCTTTTTATAAAGCCGCGGCGGGAAGAAAATGCCGAATTCCTCTACCTCAACACCGTTACGCCGGGCCACTATAAAGTGGCCGAACTCGTGCACTACCACTAACCCTATAAACAGGATTATTCCCACTATAAACAACAGAATCGCCATTAATTCTATTTTAGCACTTTACAAAGCGCTGGAGCGGTGTATATTTATGCATAAGGGTAATCAAACCCAAAAAACGGAAACAAAGACTTAAAAAATGGTTGGAAATGATTTTGTGAGGCAGCAGCCCCGGCTTCGCTTGGCTGCGGCGGCAATCGTAGAGGACACATCGATGCAATCGATCACGCCCATTGTTATGTCTGAAGAGCAAGTAGTGCCAGTAGTCGTCAAAACGGCTCGGCGGGCTACTTTTAACCGGCCCTTAGACGTAATTTATCACCATAGCCTAATCGCCTTTAGCCTGCTCTTTCTTTTAGTAGGTGCCAGCGGTATCGAAGTTGGTGGGCACTATATCGAAACGCGTACCATTCGGCCGATTACCTCGGCGGCTACGGCTAAGAAGCCGACTATTGCGGGACTTAGTTTGACCGTGCCGGCTAACCAGTTGCAGCAAAGGCTGCAAACCATAACCGACCAGCCGGCCAGCTTGACCGTTGGCGACCAAACTGTTCCAATCAGTTCCGATATCATTAAGAGCTGGCTGCAAATAAGCGCCAATTCTGCCAAAACCGAAGATTATATTTACATCAAGAAAGATGCGATCGGCAAGTCGCTTGGCGACCTGGCTAACCTGTTTGTTAAAACGCCGGTCAACCAAGTTACAGTCAACCACGGCGGTGCTGACCAAGCTATAGTAGCCGGACGCGATGGCGCCAAATTAAGCGATCCGGCAACTCTTACAGCCCAAGCTGATCTGGCAGCTAAAACCGTTATGAATGCTAAGGGGCTGCAATTTAATACCCCTCTGGTCAGCCAAGCTTTCTCGGTCGTCACGCCGGCCGCCTTCCCTAAGTTACTAGAGGCCGATGTAACCACCATGACGCTGTACGTTTATCAAAATGGCCAGCTAATTAATACCTTTTTAACCAGCGACGGTGCGCCGGCCACCCCGACGCCACTGGGCGAATTCCATATCTATGCCAAGTATGCCACGCAAGATATGTCCGGCTACAATGCCAACGGCACCAAGTACTTCCAGCCACGAGTGCCTTGGGTGAATTACTTCAGTGGCGGCGACGCAATCCATGGAGTTTACTGGCACCCGCTGAGCTGGTTTGGCGCTCATAATAGCTCGCACGGCTGTGTTGGCGTGCCGGTTGATACAGGTGAATGGATCTACAATTGGGCGCCGATTGGCACCACCGTTATTACCCACGCCTAAACGGTTAGGATTTCTTGTTCTTTGGCCTTGGCGGCCGCTTCAGCGGCGGTTCGGGCCTGGTTCATAGCCTCTTCAACTTGACTGGTCAGCCGTTTGGCCTCGTCTTCGCCGACCTGCTTCTTGACCTCATTGATGGAATCGAGCGCCTCATGTCTAATGCCGCGCAGCTGGATCATGCACTCTTCTTGTTTTTGGCCAACCTGCTTGGCCAGCTCGCGGCGGCGCTCCTCGTTCAGTGGCGGGATTGGCACCCGCACTACTCGGCCGTCGTCGGCTGGGTTCAGGCCCAGATCTTGTTTGTTGCGGATCGCCGTGCTGATGGCCGTTAAATTGTTAGGGTCAAACGGTGTGATTTGGATCAGCTGCGGCTCGGGCGCGCTGATGGTTGCCGTCTGGTTGAGCGGCATTTGCGTACCATAAGCCTCGACCATCACGCCATCGAGCATGGCAGCGTTGGCGCGCCCGGTGCGCAGGCTTTTTAGCCCATCCCTAAACCGCTCCACCGCCTGGCTTAGTTTAGCTTGGGCTTGCTTAACTACTTGATTCGCATCCATGAATTCTCATTATAAACTACTCCTCGGTTTGGCCACGAACTTTCTGCTCATAGAAAAACTTGATCAAAGCCGCGTTATTAGGATCCAAGCCTGGGTAATCATCTTCCACAGCTTTGAACATATGATCAATCGGCAGCCTGTCTGGGTTAGCAATTACTTCATTCTGCGGCTTATGGGCGTAGTCCCATACGGCTTGCCTAATTACTCCACTACGTGTAGATAATTCATGCCTTACCGGTCGATCCAGTTGTTCTAGCAGCTCGGCTGGAATGGTAATAGTGATTTTTCGAGTGTATGATTGCATGTTAGTAACTGTTTTTAACAACAAGTATTTAGTCTCCCCTTTTATTGGCGACGTATAAAGTATGGCAATTGCCATACTTTATACGTCTGCCATAAATCGTAAGGAAGTTTTGCGGCTCAACCAAATAATTTAATAAAGATTTAATCTTTATCTAGAGCTCACCGAGGGCGAGGCGGGCAAAGCGGCGCACCACGACGTTTTCGTTCATACGAGCGGCGTTTTCTTTAACGTAATCGGCTACGCTAATGTCAGGGTTTTTGACGAAAGGCTGGTCGAGCAAGCAGCGCTCGGCGAAATACTTCTGCAGCTGACCTTCGACAATTTTGTCTATCATGTCGGCCGGCTTGCCTTCGGCTTTGGCTTTTTCGGTAAATTCGGCGCGCATTTTGGTCTTGTCGGCTTCGGGCACTTCATCGGCACTAACATATTGCGGCGCGGCAGCGGCAATGTGCATGGCCAAGTCTTTAACCAGCTCGTTAAAAAGCTCACCGCGGGCGACAAAGTCGGTTTCGCAGTTAACTTCTACCAAGACGCCGATGCGGCCGTCGTGGTTGTAGGTACCAATAACGCCGGCCCGGGCCTCGCGTTCACCGCGCTTTTCGGCCTTGGTTAGACCCTTCTGGCGCATGGCAGCTAAGGCCTTATCAAAGTCACCGCCGGCTTCTTCCAAGGACTTTTTGGCATCAGTTAGGCCGACTCCCGTTAGGTCTTTCAGCCGTTTGATTTGTTCAATATCAACTGCCACTAGCCTATCTTCGCTTTCTCGACCTTCTCGGTAGGTTCAGCCTTGTCGGTTATCTTTTTGGCGGAAGCCTTGCCGGCCAAAATAGCCTGCTGAACGTAATCGACAATTAATTGGATGGTCTTAATGGCATCGTCGTTGGCCGGAATCGGGTGCGTCACCTGCGACGGGTCGGCATTGGTATCGACAATCGCCACAATCGGGATTTTCAGCCGGCGACCCTCGCGCACAGCGTTGGCGTCAGCCACCACGTCGACCACGAACATGGCGCCAGGTCGGGCGTTCAGTTCCTTAACACCGCCATACAGCTCGTTCATTTGGTCGATTTCTTCCTGGAAGCGCTGCACCTCGAGCTTGTTATACTTGTTGGCCAGTTCACCGCTAGCCATGCGGTTCTCTAAGTCTTGCAGATGCTTTACCCGGCCGCCAATAGTGTTCCAATTAGTCAGCATGCCGCCCAGCCAACGCTCGGTCACATAAGGCATGCCGGTGGCTTCGGCCGCCGCCTTAACAATGTCTTGGGCTTGGCGCTTGGTGCCCACCAGCAGTACCTGTTTGCCCTGCCCAGCCGTCTTTTCCAGAAAATTCAGCGCGTCTTCAAGGGCCGCGACGGTTTTAGTCAGATCTATAATGTGCGTGCCGCCGCGCTTACTGTGGATGTACGGCGCCATCTTGGGGTGCCAGCGCTCGGTCTTGTGGCCAAAGTGCGCTCCGGCCTCTAATAATTGCTTGATATCTACCTCTTTGGTAGCCATATGTGGTCCTTTCTCTTCGGAAGGGTGCCCGCGCGGTCCGCTCAAGGTGCCGCTTTGGGAGGATTTAATCCCCAACCTGCTTAATTTAACCCCTTGATTGTAACAGATTAAAGGCTTTCATTCAAGCATTCAAGCTCCGGCTTCAATTGCTGTTGTGCTTGGCTAACTCGCTGAGCTAAGGCGGGCCTCCAGTAACTTAGAAAATGTGGATAAATAAGTTATTTAACAGATTAGAACTGTTGAAACATTTGTTTATTGAATTCTTCAAGCGAGTCCAAAATTATATCGGCGATTTGAATAAACTTGTTGTTCTTGACTTCCGGCTCTGGTACAGCGACACAATGCATCCTCGCCGACTTGGCGGCTAATACACCCGATGGCGCGTCCTCAAAAACCAAACATTGCCTAGGCTCTACCCCTAGCAGCTCGGCAGTCGTAATAAAAACGCCGGGGTGCGGCTTACTATGCGGCTCGCTGCGAGCAGAATATATCTCTTTAAAGAAGCCTCGGATGTTCAATTTGTCGACTACAGTATCTATAACTTCCATGGGCGACGATGAGGCAATTGCCAGCGGCAAGCCGGCTTGCTTACAAATTTCAATCGTATGGTGAACGCCCGGTTTTAACTTACCCTCTTGCCTGACAAGATCTAAAAATCTATCAATAATAGCTGCGGTAACATCCTCACGCGAGCGGCCTTGCCATGGGTGTTGGTGGTACCAATACTCAACCGCATTGTAGATACCTCGGCCTAGCGAGTTGTGGATGTCTTGCGTGGTCAGTTCGATTCCCACAGTAGCTATTACTTCATCTCTAGCTCGACCCCACAGGGGTTCGCTGTCGATCAGCAGCCCGTCCATATCAAAAATTACGGCCTTAATCATACAGTCATCATAGCAGCGAAATGTAGAGACGCACAGTAAAATATTGCAGCTAGTTGCATCGCTTAATAACCGGCCGTGGTGTAAGCTTATGACAGATAATTAGTAAATGGAGGTATATATGGATTTATCAAACGCAAACATTGCTGCGAACGTTGCGGTTTTTGATTTAAAGCGAGCATTGAAGTTTTATGAGGAAAAACTCGGTCTAAAAACGATGGCTTTCACTGATTTCTTTGGGGCAGCCATGAGTACTGATGGCTCAACGATATCACTCGCTCAAAGAGAAAAAACTCCATCTGACGAAGATTCGGTAAACTTCACTGTCAAAGATATTAAAGCTACCATTAAGGAGCTGGAAAGCCGCGGAGTTATATTTCAGAATTATGATACCGATAGGCTTAAAACTATCGATCATATATCAGAGTACAAAGGCTTTCAAGCTGCCTGGTTTAAGGATAGCGAAGACAATACATTGCAAATCAATCAATCGCCTTCTCAATAGTTTAAACAGTCGTAGGGAATGCAAAATTGAGAAGTAACCCAAAGTCGCATTTGGTGTGAAACTTTGCGGACCATTGATTTTAGGCTAACAGATGTGATATGATGTTTAAACATATGAAGCAGAGTTTGCACCCAGACAATTACCGTTTGGTCGTTTTCGAAGATTTGAACAATGGTTTTCGTTTTGTGACGCGTTCCACCGCCGCTACCGAAGAAACTACCAAGTGGGAAGACGGCCAGGAATATCCCTTAATAAAAGTGCACATTACTAGCGCTTCGCATCCCTTCTTCACCGGCGAAGAACGCATCCTAGATATTGAAGGCCGCGTTGATAAGTTCAAGGCTCGCGCCGCTGCCGGCCAGGCCTCCAAAGAAAAGCGCGCCGCTGCCGCTAAAAAAGCCTCGATGCGCCAAGCCGCCAAAATCGAAAAGGCCGAGACCAAAGCCGAAGCCGCCAAACCTAAAAGCAGCTAGCTTTTTTACTACCACCCGAGCTTAGGGATTCGGGAGGTTTTTCTTTATACTTAATTTAAAATCATGAACGAAAAAGAGCGAGTACTTCGATCTGAGTTAGAAGAGCTGGACGCTAAGTTGCAGGATCCGGCAATTTATAGCGATGCTTCGTACCCAAAGTTGGCACGCCGCAAAAACCAGCTAGACGAAATCCTTTCCCTTTTTGACGAGCGTAAAAAATTGGCTGAAGATAAGGCGGCGGCCGAGGAGTTGAAGAATAGTTCCGACGCCGAAATGCGCGACATGGCGCTGCGCGAACTCGAAGAGCTCGAGCTAAAACTAGCCGCCGTAAACGAAAAGCTGGTCGAGGCCCTGACGCCACGAGACCCTAATAATGACCGCGACGTGATTATCGAAATCCGGGCAGCGGCCGGCGGCGACGAGTCCAGCCTGTTTGCCGGCGAACTTTACCGCATGTACGCCCGTTGGGCCGAGTCGCACAATTTTAAAATCGAATTGTTGAATGAATCGCCTAATGAGGTCGGCGGCTTTAAAGAAATCACTTTCGCCGTGCGCGGTCCCGAAGCTTACAAAAACCTTAAGTTCGAGGCCGGCGTGCACCGAGTGCAACGGGTGCCGGTCACTGAAAGCCAGGGCCGGATCCACACTTCCACCGCTACTGTAGCTGTGCTGCCAGAAGCCGAAGAGTCCGATATTGAAATCGATCCGAGCGACCTACGCATTGATGTTTTTCGCAGCGGCGGCCACGGCGGCCAATCAGTTAACACGACCGATTCGGCGGTGCGCATCACCCACCTGCCGACCAGCATTGTAGTAACTAATCAAGACGAAAAATCGCAAATCAAAAATAAAGCCAAGGCCATGAGCATTCTGCGCGCGCGCCTGCTCCAGATGAAAATTGACTCAGAACAGCGCGAGTTGTCCGAGGCCCGTAAGAAGCTTATCGGATCGGGCGATCGCTCCGAGAAAATCCGGACTTACAACTTTCCCCAAGACCGCATTACCGATCACCGCATCGGCTATTCCCGCAGCAACATCCCCGGCGCGCTGGCCGGCGACATCGACGACCTTATTGAAAAACTCCAAGCCGCCGAGCACGAGCTGTTGAGCGCCGGCAATTAAACCTGCGTTCGCCTCGATACTAGTCTTGGCAAGCGCTAAACAATACGGGCTTAGCTTATAGTCGGCTTGCTTAGGAAAAATGTGTCCAGGAAGTTCATCTAGAGAAATAAAAGGCGGCTTTTCAAAGTATAAACCTTCATTGTCTGCCCCGTCTTCAAGATGTAACTGGACCATATCTTTTGTTTCTTGTGGACAAAAGGCAAGCAGACCGAAGATCTTTATAACCGCTGCCGGAGCATCGAAATCATCATTCCTTTGGTCAGCTGTCCAAGAGTCCAGTTCACTTAATTCTCTCAAAATCACAGTTCTATAGCTATGAAGTATTTCTCGAAGATCCTCACGTAATAATTTATTGTTGAACTGTTCTAGTTCGGTTTCGTAATAAAAGTTGCTCGCCATGTTGACGCCCTCGGCAGGCTAGATGATTTGAACTTTATGCTTAACGATTATGCTTGTCAAGATTAAATCAACTTACTCATTAACGTAACAAATTCATACTACCTTTTCTAAACGTCCGGACACTGTCCGGACACTGTACGGACACTTAAAATACCGGCCGTGAAAACCGTCCATAAATAAACCTTGAGGATTTTGTTATTATGGGGTTGATGAAAATGACTTATGGTGAATGGTTAAAATCCGCCCAAACTAAGCTGGAGGCTGCTGGCATTGGCACAGCTCGACTTGATGCACTTATTTTACTCGAAAGCGTAACAGGCCACTATAGAGCCTGGATACTTGCGCATCTCGAAAATGTAATTGATACGTCTCAAAGTGACAAACTCAATAATTTGCTCAAGCGCCGGGTTCAGCACGAACCTATGTCATACATATGTGGTAAGACGGAGTTCTATGGTCGGGAGTTTTTAATCACTCCGGCTGTGCTCGAACCCCGCCCCGAGTCCGAAACCATGATTGATTTACTAAAAGACTTACCGGACTTGCCTTCTCCGGTAGGTATTGCCGACGTGGGTGCCGGTAGCGGAGCTCTCGGTATCACGGCGGCCTTAGAGCTTGCAAACAACTTAGTTGAACTCCTCGACATAGATGACCAGGCCCTCATAGTGACCAAAACCAATGTAGATAAATTTACATTAAGCATAGATGTGATCAAGTCAGACTTGCTTACTGGTTTGAATCACAACAATCAAATTCTGCTGTGTAACTTGCCTTACGTACCAGATAACTTCCGCATAAATCAGGCGGCCATGCACGAACCCAAAATAGCCATTTTTGGTGGCCCTGACGGGCTAGATTTATATCGTAAACTGTTTAATCAGGTACAAAGCTTAACTACAAAGCCGTTGTATATTTTATGTGAAGCCTTGCCGTCCCAACACGCCAGATTAAAGCAGATTGCAGGTAAGGTCGGCTATGAGCCTTACAAGAACCAAGACTTCATCCAAGTTTTTAGATTCCTGAAAGTATAACTGGCCGTCTCATTTTTGCATAAATTTTTAGGCCAAAATTTAGTTTTTAGAGGCCAGTCGAACTTGTCACTGGCTGTGTAAATAATTTAAACTATTCAATTAAGAGTCATAGCCATTGGAGTGGTGAGCCTCGCTATATGGTAGCTCCGAGCAAATTAATGGATTAGCTGGTTGGGGCCGTGCCCAAGGCAACCGTTATGTGAATAGTTTTACTGCCTCGTACTACTGTTAAATCCACCTTGTCGCCAGGCACATGCGGGCTGAGCAAGCTGGTTAAAGAATGTGTTTGGTCAATGTTGGTACCGTTTACCTGGGTAATGACATCACTAACTTGAAGACCGGCTTTATCGGCCGGGCTGCCCGGCACAATTGAAGGATTGGTCGGATCATTGCTGGGGGCCACAAAGGCACCATTCTGCACGCTCAAGTTAAACTCATTCGCCACGTCAGCCGTTAACGGAATATAGCGCACACCTAGG
>DATBED010000066.1:0-11789 GCA_036276195.1 Saccharimonadales bacterium (SeqCode)
CGATGTCGGCTCATCTCATCCTGGAGGGGGAGCACCTTCCAAGGGTCCGGCTGTTCGCCGGTTAAAGAGGTACGTGAGCTGGGTTCAGAACGTCGTGAGACAGTTCGGTTTATATCCGCTGTGGACGATAGGAAATTTGAGGAGATTTGACCCTAGTACGAGAGGACCGGGTTGAACGCACCGCTGGTGTATGGGTTGTCGTACCAACGGCATTGCCCAGTAGCTATCGTGCGGCATAGATAAGCGCTGAAAGCATATTAAGCGCGAAGCTAACTTCAAGATTAGATTTCCCTATGACCTCCCTGAAAGACGATCAGGTTGATAGGCGCAAGGTGTAAGCATGGCAACATGTTCAGCCGAAGCGTACTAATAGAGGCAATGACTTTTTACGACCCCAGCTTATTTTCTTTCGGGAAAATGAGCTGGAGGGGCGATTGACTAGTTATTGGTGCTTACCGCACCACGTTTGTCAGAACCTTATCTCTAGCCTAATTAATCCGTGCAATGGACATCAATTAGGCGTTTCTTTACGAAGAAGCGGCCTCATTGGTGCCCATAGCCCGAGGGCAACACCTGTTCCCATGCCGAACACAGCAGTTAAGCCTCGGAGCGGTTACAATACTTGGGGTCCACCCCTGGGAAAATAGCACGGTGCCAAATTATACAAAGCGCCTCCGAAAGGGGGCGTTTTGTCTTAACGCGGCTCTTGCTAGATTTTTTACAGACGTTTTTAAGCTATCTGCGTTAACATAACCGTATTCTATTAACTATTACAGGAGGATAGACCTATGGCAGGAACTGCAAGAGGCGGCCGGTTGGCAGCAGAAAAGAATAAGCAAAAGTACGGCAAAGATTTTTATAGGCGGATAGGCCAAGCTGGTGGCAAGCGCAGCCACACAGGCGGTTTTGCCGCCGGCGAAGCCGGCCGTAAACGAGCCAGCTACTGGGGTGCCGTTGGCGGTTCGATCTCTCGCCGCCGCTCTTAAACCGAGCTAATTACTAGACCCAAGCACAAGTTTGTTGACACGCAAGCAATAGCGTGTTATCATACGAGAGATTTCGAATGAAATTAGAGGGTTTTTCCAGGCTACAAGCTGGGAAGGCCCTTTTTCTTTCCCTCGAGAGACTAACTAACCAAGGAGTAACCTCATGGCAGGTACTAAAGCTGGCGGCCAAGCGGCTGCTGCAACTAACAAATCTAAGTACGGAGCCGATTTCTATGCGAAAATTGGTGCTAAAGGTGGTGTGGTCGGCCGGACTGGCGGTTTTTATGCTAACCGTGAGCTAGCCCGCGCCGCTGGCGCTAAGGGTGGCCGTATCAGCCGCCGCAGCAAAAAGTCCGCTTAAACCCCGGACTATTCCGGACTAAAGGCGAATAGCGCATTAAGCTGCGCCGGTTGCATGATTAGTGCATCGGCGCAGCTTTTTAATTTTCTAGCGACCGTTTTTGGGCCGGCCCGTTTATCCTCCGGAGTAGGGTGAAAAAAGGAGTATCAAAATAGTATAATCATACTCATTTTTTCACCCTAGTCAAACCCTATAGAAGAAAGGCGTGGCTGGCGAAAATGAGCTGGCTGATAGGGGTTATGGCGGTTGGCCAAAGACAACAATACGCTGGTGTCCAACGCTAGACTAAGCGGCGAGTCATCTGTTATATCGCTCAGTATATTAATATAAAAAATAATAATATACGGAGTGCTTGATTACCCCAAATATAAATCAGCTAATTTAATGAATATTTAATTTATTTGAAGCGTTTTAGCTTATTTGAAGCGTAGGTTGGGGTACGTTTTTGGTGCTACGGTAGGCTCGGCAGAAACGGTTAGTGCTGACACGCCAGACTTTATGGCAGTTAAAACAGCGATAGTGCACAAAATCAGCTTGTTGGAGGCATTTGGCCGTGCAGTTAGGGCAAATACTGCGCTTATATAGCCAATCCCGGTAAGTATCTAAGCAGTCTTCAATGTGGGACTCGTCAATTTTGAGGCTCAGCTCGTCTGCCAACTGACGGGCTTTTTGCCAGGCATCCACCTCGAGGCGGAGCAGCTCTACATCGGCTTTGTAGCTTGAATGGCCTAATAGGGCATGGCCGGTTTCGTGTAGCAGAGACCACTGTGCCTGCCGGCCCTTCGCGCCTAAGCGGTAGAAAATCTCGCCGGTTTCAGGCGACCAAGAAAATTGGCGGCCAGCCATAAAATGCAAGGCAGGGAAGCGGGCATTAAGCTGCTTGATCATCTCCTTCATGGCCATATCTGACTAGCCAGATCATAACAGCCGTATAGTACTGCCTCCTCTGGCCGCTGGGCCTCACGCAAAACCGGCAGTTTAACCATTGGGAGATCGTATCGTTTAAGTTCATCCATCAGTAATTGATGATAGCGTTCAAAGTAAGTACCGACCGAGCCGCCTATCACTATAACTTCCGGTTGCATAATGGCTATAAGGTGAATTAACCCCTTGGCTAGGTCGCGCGAGATAGATTGCCAAGTGGCTTTATCGTTAATTTCGTGAGCTGGCTTGCCGTAGCGCTCTACAATGGCATGGCCGCTGGCAAATTCTTCCCAAGGTAGTAGCTTGCCCTTATGCTCAAGCATTATTGTGCGACCTCCACCATCACCAACGCCGGTGTCGATAGCGCCATTTTCTATTAGGGAATAGCCAATCCCAGTACTGACGGTTAGGTAAACTACCTTACGGTACTTATCTTTCAGTAGCATAGCTTCGGAAAGGCCGGCCAGTTTGGCGTCGTTTTCGACTAAGATCGGGCAGGCAGCTAATTTTTCTACGTCGGCTAGAACAGGAACATTGCGCCAGGGCAGGTTGCCGAAACGGATGCCGACTCCATGCTGGCGATCAAAAACCGTGGAGGGCACGCCCACCGCACCGGCCTTGAAGTCGTGCTGTTTGAAGCCAGCTAGTGCTTGCTGGAGCTCTTTGAGGAAGTCGGCGTACTTTTTAGGGGTGGGGAAGCGCTGTTTTTCTAGAATAACGCCGTGGTCGTTCAGAACGGCCACGAGCGTTTTGGTTCCGCCTACATCAACCCCCAGATACATGTTCGTAGTTTAGCATGCCATCCGCAGGTTGCTATAATCTGTTTTATTAGTTACAATATAGGTAATCTTGTAGGCCGTGGAGGCCGACTGGAAATACTTACGAAAGGGGCATGGGGACATGTCAAATACATTGACTATGGATGAGCTGCTGCAAAGCAGCGACGTCACCGGTTTGGCTGCTGGCGATACCTTGGAAGGTACGGTGCTGGCCGTTAAGAAAAATGAGGTTTGGGTAGATTTGGGCGCCCAAGGCGTGGGGGTGGTTATGCGCCGAGAGATCGGCTACGGCCAGGCGCTCGAGGTTGAACAAAAGATCACCGTTAGCGTGATCGATCCAGAAATGGACGAAGGCTACGCCCTCTTAAGTATGAAACGAGCGGTTAAAGATCGTGGCTGGGATGAGCTGCAGCGCATCCACGAGGCTAACGAAATTATAGATGTCATGCCCTACGACGCTAACAGGGGTGGTCTGCTGGTGGAGCTGGAAGGCATTCGTGGTTTTCTGCCGGTGTCGCAACTGGCGGCCGGGCACTATCCGCGGGTTAGCGGCGCCGATAAAGACGAAATCCTGCAAAAACTGCACGCCCTAACCAATAAGCCGCTGCGGGTGCGGGTGCTAGACGTTTCGCGCAAAGACAATAAGCTGATCTTCAGCGAAAAAGAGGCCGTTAAAGACGATATGCAGGCCCGCTTCAGCGAACTTAAGGTAGGTGATGTGGTCGAAGGCGTTGTCACCGGCGTGATCGACTTCGGGGCTTTTATTAATGTCGACGGCATTGAAGGTCTGGTACACATTTCGGAGATTTCGTGGGAACGAGTTGATAACCCACGCAACTACGTCAAGGTCAACGACCACGTCAAAGCCAAGATTATCGGCATCGACAAAGACCGTTTGAGCCTAAGCCTCAAGCAAATGAGCGAAGACCCTTGGCTAGAGCAGGTCAAAGCCTTTAAAAAGGGCGACTTGGTTGAGGGCAAGGTAACGCGCATTACGCCGTTTGGCGCCTTTGTGCAGCTTAGCCCCAGCGTCGAGGCTCTGGTACACGTTTCTGAAATGAGCGACGATGAAACGGTTGACCCCGAGCAGCTGTTCCAGCTGAACGAGAAAAAGCAGTTCAAAGTACTAGATATCGACCCCGAGAACCGCAAGATTGCCCTGAGCCTGAAAGAAGCCAAGAAGCCCGCAGTTAAAGCTAAAACAACCGAAAAGAAATGAGTTGGCAGCCATGCCGGAAGATACTAAAACTATCATCGAAATCGAGGACATGGTTACCGTTGGCACCCTGGCCGAGCGGTTATCTATTCCGGTAGCGCGCCTGATTGGCGAGCTGATGAAAAACGGCGTTATGGCCACTGTTAACGAGCGGATCGACTTCGACACTGCCCAAATCATCGTAGAAGAGCTGGGTTTAGGCCTAGAGGTGACTAAGCGCAAAGCTGCCGAGGTTGAGGCACCGGTGCGCACCAAACAGCCGGTCAGCGACCAAGCTGAAGCCCGGCCGCCGGTAGTGGCGGTGATGGGTCATGTCGATCACGGCAAAACCAGTCTGTTAGATGCCATTCGCGGCGCTAACGTCGTAAAGGGCGAGGCCGGCGGCATCACCCAGCACATTTCGGCTTATCAGGTCGACCATAACGGGCGCACGATTACTTTTTTGGATACGCCCGGCCACGAGGCCTTCGCTGCTATTAGGGAGCACGGCGCCATGCTGACCGATATCGTTATCATCGTGGTAGCGGCCGACGACGGCGTCAAGCCGCAAACCGTCGAGGCCATCCGCTTCGCCAAGAAGGCCGGCGTCAAAATCATTGTAGCCATTAATAAGATCGATAAAGAAGGTGCCGACCTTAACCACATCAAACAGCAGCTATCCGAAAATGACTTGATGGTCGAGGAATGGGGTGGCGACACGGTGGTGGTGCCGGTGTCGGCCAAAACCAAAGAGGGCATCCCCCAGCTGCTAGATATGATCTTACTGGTGACCGATGTTGAAGAGCTTAGGGCCGATACCGCCGTACCGGCGCGCGGCCTGATTATTGAAGCCCATGTCGAGCAGGGCCGCGGCCCGGTGGCCCAAGCCTTAATTGAAGCCGGTACGCTTAAACCGGGCCAGTTTGTGGTGGCTGGCGGCACTTACGCCAAGGTGCGTAACCTGGAATCAACTGATGGTAAGCCGCTAAAGCAGGCCACACCATCTACGCCGGTGGCCATTACCGGTTTCAAGACCTTGCCGGAATTTGGCGACGAATTTACAGTGGTCGACGGCGAAAAAACGGCCCGTCAACAAGCTGCTGGTGTGGCCACCGAGCGACACGCCGGCGCCGGTCGCATGGACATTGGCAGCAACGAGCTAATCCGCCTGATTAACCGCGATCGCCAAATGCAAGAACTTAACATTATCATTAAAGCCGACGTCCAGGGTTCGCTCACCTCTGTTATTGACAGCCTAAGGGCGCTCGATACCGAAGAAGTATCGGTTCGCCTAGTTGGTTCCGGGGTAGGGCCGGTCTTAGAAAACGACCTGCACTTGGCCCATACCAGCGGCGCCATTATTTACGGTTTTAATGTGACGTTGCCAGCCAGCAGCCGCCAGCAGGCCTCGCGCGACAAAATCAACGTTCGACTTTATAAAGTCATATACGAACTCATAGATGACGTTAAAAACGAACTTTCACACATGCTAAGACCCGAAATCGTCGAGAATGAACTCGGCAGACTAGTAGTAAGAGGTATTTTCAAGACGACCAAAACCGAAATCATTTGCGGCGGGGAAGTCACTAAGGGCAAACTAACGGTGCCGGCACTGGGCCGAGTCAGCCGGGGCGATGAACAGCTGGGTGAAGTTGAGGTCACCGGCCTGAAGCGCGGCCCGTCCGAGGCTAAAGAAGTTGTGGAGGGTGAAATGTGCGGCATGAGTCTCAAAACCGACAAGCGCCTGGAACTGCAAGAGGGCGATCACATAGACGTCTTTACCCGAGAGGCCATCACTCGTACTTTGTAAAAGTGGTACAATAATTTTATGCTGAAAATCGATAATAGCTTGTTGGAAGAGGTCGGCTTGGGCGCCATGCCCGAAAGCGAAAAAAACGGCTTTCTTAAGCATATTTATGAAACTCTAGAAATGCGAGTCGGCATTCGCCTGGCCGACCAGATGAGCAACGAGCAACTCGACGAGTTTGAGCGTTATTTTGAAGCTAAAGACGACGCTGGGGCCTTTAAGTGGCTGGAAACCAACTTTCCCAACTACAAAGACATCGTCCAGGAAGAGTTTGACAAGCTTAAGGGCGAAGTTGCCCAAACAGCGCCGCAGATCTTAGCAGCTTCGCAGGCTCAGGCCAACGCCGCCCCCGCTGCCCAAGCTGCCGTGCCACCACCTCAGCCGAGCCCAATTGCTCCGCAGCAGCCACCGATTCCGGCCGCGCCGTACCAACCCCAGCCACCCCAGCCACCAGTCCCACCGCCGAATCCGCAGCCGGCCAACCCCGCTAGCCCGCCGCCTCCACCGGCCGAGCCGCCATTGCCTTATGTACCGCCTACTCCAACAAGTCCTGCGCCGGCACCGCAACCACCTTTGCCCACACCTCCAGAACCACCCCAACCACCACCTTCGTTCAACCCGTCTCCTGATCAACCACCTTTCCCAGAGCAGCAACCACCAGCCGGCCCGAGTCAAGTCTAACGATGCTCCAGGTTGCTGAAAACATCGATTATAAAAGGTTGCGACAACTGCTAGAAGCTACAAGGAGCGACCAAGAGTTATTTCAGCAAATTGTTGATGCTCCATTTGAGCAAAAGTTACAAACGGCGTTCATGTTCTTAGGTATTATAGTGTTGCTTGTGGTTAACAAAAGAACCGGCACTATAGACCGAATCGCCTTATCTAACACCGACCTGGCCCAAAATGCCCGGCGTGTTTCAGTTGTTCCCTTTGAAGAAATTAAAATTCCGCTGCAAACTCGTGGCAACATCGTAGCTCTGGCCATTAAAAGCAGGGAAGCGCAGGACACTACAGACTGGCGTTTCTTATTCAATCCCGTGCTGAATGCCAAACAAGCTAGAATTAACCAAGCCAGCGCCGGTATCGCCTATAGCGCGGTTTACCCCCTGAAAGCGCATGATGGTGGCGCAATGATTTTCAGCTACTACCAGTACGAGCACGGCATCGGCTCCGACCAGCGGAACTTCATGACTAAATACACTAAGCTTGTAGGCCAATCTTTAAAATAACAATCTAAAGCAGGGCTAAGTCAGCGGTAGGAGGCAGCACCATTACTTCGCCAGGCCGTGGATCGTTAACCAATAAGCACTGCATAAAACCGGCTCTAGGTCTCCGCATATCTTTAACGAATAAGGAGTAATCTAGTTCAGGGTGAGCGTCGGTGAATTGAGGGAAAAGCGGCTTGTTATCCGATCCTTTAATTGTTGAAGTAAATTTACGCGATTCAAAGACCGCGATCAAACCCCGAGGAGCCAGTACTCCTGCATTGGCAATAGCTACTTGTATGCCTGCTTGGCTGTTTTGATAAAAGGTGTTTGAGACTAACACGGCATGAAACTGATTAGTGCCGGCCTTTTCTTTGAGACTCGCTAAGTCGAGCGGTATATCGTATCCACCAAAAAAGAATTTTATAGAATCAGGATGATTGTTATAGTTTAGTAAGATGCTTTGCTCACGGTTAAAGTCCGGATTTAGATAATCGGCGGGCCGTCGAGAATTACTTTCGCCCCATATACGAAACTCTTTGTCTCTTTGGGCATCCATGAAGTCTAAGCCTACGCCCAGCTTAATTCCTAGAGTCTTGCCACTCACTAATCCGTTAAATATATTGCTATCTGTACGATCCTCAATAAAACTCTCTCTAGCACTGCTTTCCTCTTCTTTGTCGGAATTTTCTTGAGGACGAATAACGTTAAAATTAGGATATGTAAGTTCATGCTGGCCAAGTTCTACCATATCCCATTTCGCTAGGTTTATATTCAAGCCGCAGCCGTACTCTACTAGATTTAATGGCCCTCTAACGCCTGCTGCGGCCAGAGCAAATCTAAACAAAACAAATCTATCCGGCACAGTACTGCCTATAGGCAGTCTAAGGTTAAACTTAATGTCTTCAAGATAATGTGGGTCGTTTGCTAGGCGCTTAAAAGTAGGCTGCCAGCCCCATTTAAGCTTGCGGCCAACTGGATAGATTGGAGAACGCTTTACTTCTTCTTTTTGGATCGATTTATGTATTATGTAGGCATCATTAAAGGCTTGGTCACCATTGACTTCGGGATTTAGTTCATGCAACTCCTTAACTAGCTCAAAGGTGCTATCTACAAGCTGAGGATCAGTCTCCAGGCCTTCGTTAAAAGCTTCCCAGAAAGAACCGAAGTAAGGGACGCCTTTCCGCTGTTCTGCCAATCTGGCAACCTCGTCTCTTACGTTTTGCCATCGTTGACTAACTATTTCTAATTCTAATGAATCACCAGATGCTCTTACATACTCACGCATGCTTCTATTACAGCACTTTACGCATGAAAAACTAAGGTCTTAGCTTATGGAATGGCCGGCTAGGAAGGCGGCGGCGGGCATTTCCTTCTTGCCGGCTGGAATAAGGTGGTCGATGACTAAAATGCCTGGAGTTGTATAAATGCCGAATTGCCGGCCTTCTTGCCAAGTTTTGCCGGCCGGCCCTTGGCCTTCGGTAACGTGAGCCTTGGTGATGATAACCTCCGTTTTGCCAATGGTGGTATGGCTGCGTGGCCAGCCGGCGTAGGCCCGCACTTCGCGCTCCAGCCGAATGGCCGGTTTGGCAAAATCCAGCCGGCCGTCTTGTTTTTCAATCTGTTGAGATAAGGTTGGTTCGCCGCTTTGGGGCTGCGGCCGCAGCGAACCATCTAAAATCTTAGGCAGATTTTGTAAGACCATTTCAGAGCCTATTTTAGACAGCTTATCAGCCAGTTCTTGCTTGGTTTCGCGGCCTGTCAGGGGCACTTTTTGCTGGGCAAACAGTGGCCCGGCATCCATTTCGGCCACCAGCCGCATTAGCGAAACCCCGGTTTCCAGCGCGCCATCTAAAATAACGCTTTCTAGCGGAGTAGAGCCTCTAAATTGCGGCAACAGGGAAGGATGGACGTTAATGATTCCAGACGGGAAGAGGTTAATTATATCTGGCGGCACCAGCTTGCCATAAGCCACCAGTACGGCCGCCTCGGCTCCAAAAGACCGCAATTGATCCGCGGATTCAGCCAAATTTTCTAGAGCCAATACTGGTATATTGTGCCGCTCTGCTAAAGCTGCCACCTCTAGCTGGCGCGGTTGGCGTGATTGGCCCGGTTCCGACTGGGCGATCACCAAGGCGGCTACTTCAAAACCAGCCTCAATTAGGCCCTGCAGAACTGGTGCAGCGGTGGCAACACCGGTCGCCAGGCGCTCATTGCCAAAGAATAGGATCTTTTTCGACATCTTTATAATCCAGCGGCTGCAATTTGCCGCCCTCGTCGAGCCGGTAAAAGGCATCGGGCTTATCTTTTATATGATCAATAAAAACCAGACCATTGGTATGATCGATTTCGTGCTGGAAAATGCGAGCCAGGAAGCCCTCGGCGCTGACTCGGAACGGCTGGCCGTTCAAGTTCAGGGCTTTAACCCGCACCTTGGAATAGCGCTCCACCTTGCCGTAGATGTTAGGCACGCTCAGGCAGCCTTCGTAATCTTCGACCAGCTCACCCTCACCCTTAGCGATTTCGGGGTTAATAAACACCGTGAAGTCGTGGTTTTGCTTGTCGTTATAGTCGCTACGCACCACGATAATTTTGTAGAGTTGGTCAATCTGCACGGCGGCCAGGGCCACGCCGACCTCGTGGTCGCGGCTCTGGTCCCAGTCGATGGTGGCGGCCTTCATATCTTCGACCACTCGCCGGATTTCGTCGGTTACCACGCCCACTCGCTGCGACTTCTGCCTGAGGTGCGGATTCGGCAGGGCAATAATATTATCTTTGGTCATGCTGCGCATAAGTATACCGGAAAACAGCCCCAGGCTTAACAGGCAGCCTCTCACTCCAAAATAATCCCTTGACAACAGCCTCCCCTTACTGAATAATCATAACCAGTTTAAGGCTCAACACGTGCCCAAAAACAAAAACAAGAAGAAAAACAAAAAAACCATGCAACCAGGCTTACCTCAAGTGGCAATCAAGCCTTTCTATTCGAAAGTCATTGCCAAGCTAGCCGGCTTACCAAGACGCGCCCAAAGTGCCTTGCTGTTTATGGTGGTTTTCGCCCTAGCCGGTGTCGGTTATCTGCTTTTTAGTCGTGCTGATAGTTGCACGACTGTACCCACTCAATTTGCAGCGGGTGGCATTAAACCTTTTAACATCGCAGTTGATAGTAACAGCAATATCTGGTACGGAGAGTCTAGTTCTAATCAAGTCGGTAAATTAGCCAATGCTAAATCTTCGACAGCTGTCCAGTTTGCGATGCCAAGTGGTAGTAGTCCTGGCAGTGTTGCCATTGATTCCAAGGGCAATGTTTGGTTTACAGAATATGGAACTAACAAAATCGGTGAACTGACTGCCAGTACTATAACTGCTAATCCCTCAGGTAGTAGCGTAACAACATTAGCCATTCAGTACACCTTACCGAGTGGTGCCCAGCCCACAGACATCGCTGTCGATAAGAACAACAATGTTTGGTTTACGGAGAGTGGTACCAGTAAAATAGGTGAGCTGCGGGCCGGTAGCACCTCATCAACCGTGGCAATTCAGTACACACTACCCAACGGTGCCAATCCAGAGGGGCTTACCATTGATTCCAGCGGTAACGTTTGGTTCGCTGAAGAGGTAACAAACCAGATCGGTGAAATACCTGTTAGCCTTAATTCCTCGATAACAATCACGCAATATGTCTTACCCAGTAATTCTGCTCCTCAGTATTTAGCCTTTGACCAGAAAGGTAATCTCTGGTTCACTGAACACGGTTCTGGCAATGTCGGTGAACTACCGGCTGGTAGTACTACGTCAACGGTAGCCACCCAATACCCCGGTGTCGGTGCCGCCTATGGAATCACTGTTGATGCCGGTGGCAACGTCTGGTTCGCTGAATACAACTCCAACCAGATTGGTGAACTGCCGGCTGGTAGTACTACGTCAATGGTGGCTCTCCAGTTTGCAACACCAAGCGGTAGCGCGCCCTACGGCATAACTACTGACTCTGGGGGCAATATTTGGTTCACGGAACGCGGCTCTAACCAAATCGGTGAATTACCGGTTAATAGTAGGGCATCGTGCTCGGCTCCAATAAGCTCAACTCTTTATGCTGGTCAGCAGCTGGCGCCAGGCCAATCGCTTACGGCTCCCAATGGTCAATTCCAAGTTTTTCTGCAAAACGACGGCAATGTTGTGGTATATAACACCTCTAACCAAGCTATCTGGAGTGACGTCACGGGCTTCGGTCAAACTCCGGCCTCTCTGGTTATGCAAACCAATGGCGATCTGGTGGAGTACAACACTAGTGGCAAGTCCGTTTGGGATAGCCACACTGCTGGCAGTGGTTCCAGCAACTACTTAACCATGCAAAACGACGGCAATCTTGTAATATACACTAAGGCTGGCCAAATGGTTTGGAGCAGCAACGGGGGTATTGTTAATACCACTCTCAATACCAACCTGGCACTCTATCCCGGGCAATACCTTGAGTCCCAAAATGGACTATACCGGTTCTACCTTCAAACCGACGGTAATATTGTAACCTACAA